>NZ_CAUBSM010000008.1:0-81676 GCF_958438645.1 uncultured Megamonas sp. | reverse complement strand
GATATAGTAAGACCTGCTATTTTAGTAGGCAAGTATCGTTTGTATCCAAGAATCCTCTGCCTTTAGGCATGGGGAGTATGTCAAAGGTAATCTTTATAATAAAATTAAACACAAGATGATGTATATGTTTTTGGTGTCTTAGAATTTATAATGATTGTGAGGAATTAGTTATGATTAAGAAACAAGCTATATCTGTAAATGATTTAATGTCTAAAATTTCAATGATTATTATAAAGTCTATACAAATTGTAATTAAAAGCATATTTAATGAAAAAAATTATAAAATATCCCCAAATGAAAAAAACCTCCCGAAAGAAAAATCTCTATGCTTAAAATAGGTTAGTTTGTGACTATCTTAAACATAGAGATTTTATTTATTTTCGTTGATTTTTAAAGAATTGATAATAATATGGTTTCATTTCTTTGCGATTTTTGATAGGTGGCCATAAATCACCAACGGCTGTTGTACGCATCGCTGCACTTAAATGCTCATATAAAAGAGGATTTTCTTTAGATAATTCTTCAATTAAATTTTTAGCTTTTTGACGCATGGTATTGCCATTGAATGGACATGGTGGAGCACAAGGTTCTTGACCATGAAGTGAGATGGCATTTCTTATTTCTTCTTCACGGAAATAAAGCAGTGGTCTGATTACAGTTACATCAGAACGGCTTAAATAAGTAGATGGCATGAAAGTCTTTAATTGACCAGAATAAAATAAATTCATGAAGAATGTTTCTACGGCGTCATCATGATTATGGGCATAAGCTATTTTATTATAGCCATGTTCTTTGGCATAGCCATTGATTGCACCACGTCGGAAGAAAGCACAGGAATAACAAGCATTTTTATTATCTTGATTAGCGATGGTTTCAGCGATATTTACTTCATGAATATGGTAAGGCATGTTTAATTTATCGCAGAATTTTTGCATAGCTTCGCAAGAAAAATCTTTAGTAAACATAGGATTTATGGTGATTGCTCCTAGTGTGAAATTTTTCTTTAAAGTATTTTTTAATTCTGTTAAAGCGTATGCCATAAATAGACTATCTTTGCCACCAGATAGACCGATTAGGATTTTATCATCATCTTCGATTAATTGGAATTCAACAACTGCACGGATTATGCGACTTAAATATTCTTTAGGTAAGGGTTGCATAAAAAAATCCTTTCTTGTAATAAATATTTGATAAATAGTTATTTTGTTTTATTTAAGTAAATAATAGATAAAAGGTAGGATAAATGAATTATACAAAAGATAATATCTTTTATCAATCATAGCTTTTAAATTTTATGTAATATTGTTATAATATAAAACAGAGTTATTAATTTGTAATGGAGGTTTTTCAACCTATGAGTGAACAAAAAGTAATTTATGCTATTGGTCATAGAAATCCAGATACAGACTCCATCTGTTCTGCCATAGCATATGCAAATTTAAAACGCAATATGGGCTGTGAAAATGTTGTACCAGCTCGTGCAGGTAGCGTAAACAAAGAAACTAAATATGCTTTAGAATATTTCGGTGTAGAAGCTCCTCAGCTTGTAAGCGATATTTATCCAAGAGTTAAAGATATTGCTGTTAAAGTACAAAAATCTGTAAAAGCAACAGATAATCTTCGTACTTTAGGTATGGCTATGAAAGAATGTAATCTTCGTTCTATACCTGTAGTTGATGATGAAAATAAATTAATCGGTATGGCTAGTGTTAGTGATTTAGCAAAAGCTTATTTCCAAGAAATCACATTAGATAGCGTATCTGCTTCTGGTGCTTGCATCAACGATATTGCTAATGTTATTGAAGCTGATGTTTTAGTTGCTGGCGATAACGAAGGCAAAATCAATGGCGAAATCAAAGTAGCTGCTGCTTGCATGGAAAAAGTTGCAGAAAGCATCAAAGCTGGCGATGTAGTAATCATTGGCAATAGACCAGAATCTGCATTTATTAAATGCATTGATTTAAAAGTTGCTTGTGTAATCATCACAGGAAATACAACTATTTCTGATGAAGTAGTTGCAAAAGCAAAAGCTGAAAATGTAATGCTTTTATCTACAGCATTTGACACTTATAGCACAGCTCGTCTTATCAGCCAATGTGCACCAATTTCTAGCATTATGACTACAGATGTAATTTCTTTCAAACCATCTGATATGTTAAGTGATATCAAAGGTGTATTAGAAGCAAATGAATACCGTAATTATCCAGTAGTAGAAAATGGTAAATTAGTTGGTATCGTAAATAAAGATAAATTTATGATGCCTGAAAAACAACAGATTATTTTAACAGACCATAATGAATTAGCTCAAGCTGTTGAAGGTATTGAATCTGGTAAAATCATCGAAGTTGTTGACCATCATCGTTTCGGCGGATTACAAACTAGTGATCCTATCTTCATCAATGTTCGTCCAGTTGGTTGTACTTGTACAATCGTAACTAATATGTATCAACAATATGGCGTGGAAATTCCAAAAGAAATTGCAGGTCTTTTAATGTCTGCTATTATTTCTGATACAGTATTATTCAAATCCCCAACTTGCACACAAACAGATAAAGATGCTGTAGAATATTTAGCAAAAATCGCTGGTGTAGATTATAAAGAATATGGTATGGCAATGCTCAAAGCTGGTGCAGATATCGGCGATATGACTCCTGCTCAAATCGTTAAAAATGACTCCAAAGAATTCCAGATTGGCAACTATCCAATGCTCATCAGCCAGTTATCCGTTATGGATACAGACCAAGTAATGGCTATGCAAGATGAAATCTTAGCTGAAATGGCTCGTGTATGCACAGCTGATGGTTATGCAATGTCCATCGTTATCGTTACTGATATCATCAACGAAGGTAGCTATTTACTCTTCAGTGGTGAACCTAAAAACTTAATCGGTGAAGCATTCAAACAAGATGCAAGTAAATCTGTTATGTATTTACCAGGCGTAATGTCTCGTAAAAAACAGATTATCCCACCACTTTCTGAAGCTGTAAAAAATCTTTAATAGATAAAAATTAAGGCAATATGATTAAAAATCATATTGCCTTTTTTTATTTGCTTTCCATAATGCGTTGTAATAAGGATTTATTGGTTAAGTAAAGATTTTCGATTTTTTCAGCACTGTATTTATGCACAAATTTTGTTTGCTTAAATTTGGAAAATAGCATATCAAATTTTTGAATTAATAAAGAATTTTTTAAGAAATAAATAGGCAAATGATATTTATTTAATAAGTATTTATTTTTCTTAAAATAAGCGATTTTTTGATTGCTGTAATAAGAAAGTTTATAGTAGCTAATATCATTTACATTTTCTTGCTGGGACATTAAATAAATATCGATTAGAGGATTTTTATACATACTTTGAATTAGATAAGACAATTGTTCTTCTCTTTCTTGAGGTGTAGTTTGATATTTTAAATCGCCAAAAATCAATTCACCTTTTTGAATATAATCCATTAAATTGAGCTCTGGGAGAATAAATGATATAGGATTTTTTTCAAATTGTTCTTCCCACATGATTTGCAGATTTTTTATAGAAGAAATGGTCTCAGCTGTTAGATTTTTTTGTGTACATAAATCTATCATTTTTGAATAAGATTTTTTAGGCAAGAAGAATTCAAAACCATTTGTAATAAAGATGATAAAGTTTTTATTCATATAGAAGAATGGATGAAAAGAATTAAGAATTATTTTTTCTTTGGGTTGCAAAATAAGTGGTGAATTAAGGAACGTATCAGAAATGCGTTTTTGAATTTCATTGATGATTTTTTCATTGTTTATAAATGTACATATATCTATTGACTTATCTAGATGTAGGGAATATTGAATAGCAAAAGCATTTTTTACAAGGAATATATTGCTATTGTTAAAAAATTTATCTTCATAAATATAGAAATTGACATAAAAATATTTATTTAAGAATTTATAGAGGCTATAGATTAATTTTTCGTCACTATTTGCTAGTGTAGATAGATTACAGCCTATGTGAATATCTATTTGACGGTCGGTGAGATTACAACAATCGAGAAAACTAAAAAATTTCTTTTGTTGTAACAAAGTCAAAATATCCATAGTGATAAAAATTTCTAATTTGGGAGTTATTTTATTTATTATAGGAGCTAATTTGTGACAGAAAAATTCGTAAATATTAGTTCTACCAACTATAGTAGTAGAATTCAGTATAAATTCATTAGTTGTTTTTGTATGAGCAGAATTTTCATGTGAACAGTAATAAGCATTATTTAATAGATTATTTATTTGTGTATGTAGAAAAGCTTGAATATCTTTTGTAGGTAATGGTTCGTGAATATCAAATTCTTTTAAGAATAAGTAAGCATAGTCCTTATGGATAATTTCTTCGGCAAAAATAGAACTCAATGTATCATTTATTCTTTCGATATGTTTTTTAGTTGGTTGACTTGTATTATTTGACCATTTACTGATATAGGAAATATCGTATCCTATATGATAAGCGATGACGTTTAATTTTATATTGGTAAATTGAATAAGTTTTTTTAATATATCTCCAAATTTATTTTGCATATAAAACCCAGTCTTTCATAATTTTGATTAATTATAATAATATCAATAATAAAGTTAAATTATCAATAAAAGTATATTATTTATTGAACAATAAAAATGAAAAAAAGTCAACAAATAATCTAAGAAGTCAAGAGTATCAAGCTTTATATTATTGAATTATTGAAAAAATCAAAAGTCAAGATTTCTATTAAATCAAAAATATGGATAATTGAGTAGTATTTACAATATCTATAAAAGTTTGTTATTAATTCAAGACAATTTGTAAATAAAATAGGAAAGATTGACGTAAAAAAATTTTTTTATATAATAAAAAACAATAAATAGAAAAAATATAAAACGAGATAGATTATAAAAATAACAAATAAAAGTTAAATAATAAATTATCTAAAAAATCAAATAGTTTTATGGGAGTTTTTATTATGGAAAAAATTTGTCACGATTGGAAACATTTGTTGGATAAGGATTTTACAAATGGTAAGTATTGGAATGATTTTGCAGAAAATGCCCAAAATGCTTCTGTGGAGATAAAAATAGTCAAAAGTTATAAAGATGCTGTTGCTGATATTTTGGAAATAGCTAAAGCAACGGATGCAAAAATGATAGCAGGAGTAGGTTCTGATGAATGTGAAGAATTAGCAGACGTTTATGCAGAAATAAATAAGTCTTTTAAAGTATATACAGATAAATTTGATATAGTAAAAAATAAAAATGAATTAGATATTGGTATAACTTTAGGTGAATTTGGTGTAGGAGAAACAGGTAGTATATGTGTTGATAACTATGCTTATGAAGCGAGAATAGCAAGTATGTTGCCACCAGTAAATATAATATTTATGCCTAAAAATTGCATTGTAAATAATATGCAAGATGCTTTTGATATTTTGGCTAAAGTTTTTTGGAAAGGATATAGTGGTTTTGTAACAGGGCCAAGCAGAACATCGGATATTGAACGTGTTTTGACTTTAGGAGTGCATGGGCCAAGTCGTGTAATTTTGTTTGCAATTGAAGACGATAAAAGATGAAGATGATAAAAAGAAATGAGAGTGAATTAAGATGAAAGAACGTAATATAAAAGCTGAAATAAAAGAAAAATTACATGATCCTATTCTAAGTGATAATTTGGCACGATTTGCAAAACAATATCCTCAAGCTAGATTGAAAGCATATGCAAATGTAGATGATATTAACGAATTGAGAAATGAACTTCGCGATATGAAAAAACAAACAGTCGCTCATATTGAAGAAGTCGCTGATAAATTTCAGGCTTCATTGGAAGAAAGAGGTGCGAAGGTTTTTCGTGCTAAAGATGGTGATGAGTTAAAGGCACAATTATTGCAGATTTGCAAAGAAAATAATATACATAGAATTGTAAAATCAAAATCTATGGCAACAGAAGAGATACATTTAAATGATTTTCTAGAACAACAAGGTTTAAGAGTAAAAGAAACTGATTTGGGTGAATGGATGTTATCTGTTGCAGGTCAAAAACCTTCACATATGGTAATGCCAGCAATACATCTCAATAGAAAACAATGTGCAAAATTTTTCTCAGATGAATTAAAAGAGGATATACCAAGTGATATTCCATATATGATACAGACTGCAAGAAGAGTATTGCGTGAAGAGTTTTTTAAAGCAGATATGGGAATAACAGGTGCTAATTTTGGTATAGCTGAAAATGGGGCAATTGGATTAGTTACTAATGAAGGAAATGCAAGAATTGTTACAACTATTCCACCTGTACATGTAATTATCATTGGTTATGAAAAATTAATTCCTAAAATCAGTGATGCAGCTAAGATTATGAGATTATTGCCACGAAATGGTACAGGTCAAAGAATGGTAAGTTATTTGACGTTAATAGATGGGCCAACTCCTATAATTCATGAAAAAGATGGTAAATTAGTAGAAGAAAATAAAAAAGTATATGTTATTTTATTGGATAATGGTCGTTTAAAAGCGGCTCATGATGATAAATTAAAGGAAGTCTATCAATGTGTACGTTGCTCTTCCTGTTTAAATGTATGTCCTATATGGTCTACTGTTGGTGGTCATGTCTATGGATATATATATTCAGGTGGTATCGGAGCTATTTTGACTGGATTATTAAATGGCATGGATAATTTTTCACAGTTTAGTGATTTATGTATTGGTTGCCGTCGTTGTACTACTATATGTCCAGGTAAGATAGATATCCCAGGTTTAATTGAAGAATTGAGACTTAGAAATTTTGCTCAAAAAGGTCAATCTTTGCCTGAAAAGATTATATTTAAAAAAGTTATGGCCAATAGAAAATTATTCCATACTTTGTTAAGAGCTGCTTCTTTAGGACAAAAACCTGTACAATCGGGGAATTTTATTCGTAATTTACCATTATTTTTTGCTAAGATGACGCAAGGTCGTAGTTTGCCAGCTATTGCTTCTACACCTCTTCGTGATTGTACAGATGAATTAATGAAGCAAAATCCTAAAAATCCAAAAATGAGAGTAGCATTTTTCAGCGGTTGTAATATAGATTTTGTATTTCCAAATACAGGAAAATCTGTATTTAAAGTATTGCAAAATTTGGGTATAGAAGTAGTTTATCCGCAAAAACAAAATTGTTGTGGAAAACCTATAATTGGTTCAGGAGATTTGGAAACAGCAAGAAAAATAGCTAAAGAAAATATACAGGCTTTAGAAGAAACAAATGCTGATTATATCGTAGCGGCATGTCCTACATGTACAGAAACATTGGAAAAGACCTATGTGGAATTATTTAAAGATGATAGTCAGTGGTTAGCTCGTAGCAAAGCTTTAAGTAAAAAGATTAGAGAATTTAGCCAATTTGTATTTTCTATGTATAAAGAAATGAACAAATTAGATGATACTGAAAATAATGAAGGAAAAATAAAAGTAACATATCATGATTCTTGTCATATGAAACGTGGATTGAATATTTATGAAGAACCAAGAACTTTGTTAAAGCATACAAAAAAATATAATTTTGTAGAAATGCAAGGTTGTGATCAATGTTGTGGCATGGCAGGGGCTTTTGGTATGAAGTATAAAGATATTTCATTGCGTTTATTATCGAGAAAGTTGGAAAATATAAAAGATAGTCAAGCTGATATTGTGGCAGTAGCTTGTCCTGCTTGCATGATGCAGATAGGTGGCGGTTTGGATAAACAGATGCCTAATGTAAAAGTAAAACATATAGCTGATATTTTAGCTGAAGAACTTTGATAATTGAATATTTCGAGGAGGGTAGTATATGAAGATTTTAGTTTGTATAAAACAAGTTCCTGAAAGTAATAAAGTACAAGTCGATGAAGTTACAGGTGTATTAAAACGCAATAGTAGTGAAAGTAAGATGAATCCATATGATTTATATGCTTTAGAGACAGCATTGCGATTAAAAGAAAAATATGGTGGAAGTGTAGATGTAATAACCATGGGCCCACCGCAAGCAAAATCTATTTTATATGAAGCATTTGCCATGTCTGCTGATGAGGGAGCAATAATAACGGATAGAAAATTTGGCGGAGCTGATGTTTTAGCAACAAGTTATACTTTATCTCAAGGTATAAAATCTTTTGGTGATTTTGATTTGATCATTTGTGGATTGCAAACAACAGATGGGGATACAGCACAGGTTGGGCCAGAGGTTTCGGAAATGTTGAAAATACCATGTGTATGTAATGTAAATAAAATCATCGATGTGAAAGATAAGTCAATAATTGTAGATATGGATATGTCAGATGATATTGAACGAATAGAGATAAATTATCCATGCTTGATTACAGTGCAAAAAGATATTGTTGAACCTAGATTGCCATCGTATTTGAGAAAAAAAGCAACGGAACATAAACAAGTAAAAGTATTTACTTTAAATGATATGGTTGATAAAGATGAACATCATTATGGATTGAATGCATCACCAACAAAAGTACAGAAGATATTCCCACCATCTAGTGATAAAGTACAAGAAAAAATATCGGGAAATATTGAAGAAATAACAGATACAATTTATCAAAAATTAAAAGCTAAAAAATTTGTATTTTAATAGAGGTATGGATTATGGCAAAATTAGTTGTTCATCAAGATAAGATAAATGATATAAATGAATTGATATCTATATGCCCATTTGGAGCAATGGAAGAAAATGACGGAAAGTTAAATATCACAGCAGGCTGTAGATTATGTAGATTGTGTGTGCGAAAAGGGCCAAAAGGTGCTGTGGAATATGTAGAAGATGAGAAAAAACCTCTTATTGATAAATCAATTTGGAACGGAATAGCTGTTTATGTTGAACATGTAGGAGAAAATATTCATCCAGTTACTTATGAATTGATAGGAAAGGCAAGAGAACTTGCAGATAAAATCAATCAACCAGTTTATGCTGTTTTTGTAGGTAATAATTTATCAAATATAGCGGAAAAATTATTGCATTACAATGTAGATAAAGTTTTTGTTTATGATGATGAAGAATTAGCGTATTTTAATATTGAAAAATACACTAATGTATTTGAAGATTTTATAAAAAATAATAAGCCAACAAGCATTTTAGTAGGAGCAACACCTGTAGGTAGGCAATTAGCACCAAAAGTTGCAGCTCGTTTTAAGACTGGATTGACAGCTGATTGTACGATATTGGATATGAAATCTACAACTGACCTCGTGCAGATCAGACCAGCATTTGGTGGAAATATCATGGCAGAAATCCTCACACCAAATAATCGTCCGCAAATGGCAACTGTTAGATATAAAGTAATGGAAACGCCTGCATATAGTGAAGATATAAATGGTGAAATTGTAAATTGTAAGACGAACAATATCGATTTTGGAAGTAATATCAAGATTTTAGATGTAATAAAAAAACCTAAAGAGGAAAATATAGAAAGTGCGGATGTTCTAATTGTCGCTGGTAGAGGCATTAAGAAAAAAGAAGATTTGAGCATGCTAGAAGATTTAGCAGATTTATTAAATGGACAACTAGCTGTTACACGTCCATTAGTAGAAAATGGTTGGGCAGAGGCAAAAAGACAGATAGGACTTAGTGGGAAAACTGTTCGACCTAAATTGATTATGACATGTGGTGTGTCTGGTGCAATTCAATTTGTGGCAGGTATGAATAATGCCGAAACTATTTTTGCAATTAATAATGATGAAAAAGCACCTATTTTTAAATATGCTAATTATGTTATAGTTGGCGATATTTATGAAGTTATACCAAAACTTATAGAAAAAATAAAAGTAGGTGAAAAATTATCATGAGTTATTATAAAAAGTTGACAGCTACTGATTTGATAAAAATAAGTGGATTTGTACCAAGAAACCGTATTTTATGGAAAAATGAAATTAATGAAGAATATAGTCATGATGAATTGACAACGGAACATTATTATCCTGAAATGGTAGTAAAAATAAATAGTACGCAGGAAGTATCAAATATTTTAAAATATGCTAATGAACACAAGATAGCAGTCACTGTCAGAGGTGCAGGAACTGGACTAGTAGGAGCAGCAGTGGCATTAAAAGGTGGTATTGTTTTAGATATGACAATGATGAACCACTTTTTAGAATTAGATGAAGAAAATTTGACTTTAACAGTAGAGCCTGGCGTATTGTTGATGGATTTGGCAAGCTATGTTGAAGAAAAAGGATTTTTTTATCCTCCAGATCCTGGAGAAAAATCAGCTACAATTGGCGGGAATATAAGTACTAATGCTGGAGGAATGCGTGCTGTAAAATACGGTGTTACAAGAGATTATGTACGTGCATTAGAAGTAGTATTGGCAGATGGTAGTATTGTAGAGTTTGGCGGAAAAGTAGTAAAAAATAGTTCTGGCTATGATTTAAAAGATTTGATTATTGGTTCAGAAGGAACTTTGGGCATTGTAACAAAAATTGTATTGAAATTATTGCCTTTGCCAAAGAAAAATATCAGCTTGTTAATACCATATCAGAATTTGGAAAAAGCTATAAGAACAGTTCCTTTGATCATTAAGGCAAAAGCAATTCCTACAGCTATTGAATTTATGGAACGTGAAGTAATCTGTGATGCAGAAAAATATTTAGGTAGAAAATTCCCAGATAATCAAGCAGATGCATATTTATTGTTGAAATTTGATGGCAATAGCGTAGAAGAAATAGAAAATTATTATGATAATGTAGCCAAAATTTGTTTACAACAAGGTGCTATTGATATTTTGATTGCCGATACAGATGAACGCAGTGAAGGTATATGGAAAGCACGTGGAGCATTTTTGGAAGCAATAAAAAGCTCTACGACTTGCATGGATGAAGTTGATATCGTAGTACCTAGAAGTGAAGTAAATACTTTTGTAGAATATGTACATGAATTGCGAGCAAAATTAAATATTCGCATGAAATCATTTGGTCATGCTGGTGATGGCAATTTGCATGTATATATTCTTAAAGATGATTTAGATGATGAACAATGGCATGAACTTTTGACTTTGGCAATGGATAAAATGTATGCAAAGGCCAAAGAATTAAATGGCAAAGTATCAGGAGAACATGGAATAGGTTTGGTAAAAAAAGTATATTTAGAACAATCCACACCAAAGACGGCTATAGATTTAATGAAAAAAATAAAAGCTGTTTTTGATCCAAATAATATTTTAAATCCTGGTAAAATCTGTTAATAAAGATATCTCCTATAAAACTATATTAATAAATAGAGTAGAGCGTAGTCTCTACTCATTTTTTATTTTTGACATCTAATATAATATTTTAGATAATATAATAAGTAATTTTTTATTTTGTTTTTATTTAGGAGGATTTTCTTTGAATATATATGATGGTTTAAATCCAGCACAAGCTCAAGCTGTAGCTCATACAGAAGGGCCACTTCTTATCATGGCAGGAGCAGGTTCTGGAAAAACGAAAGTATTGACTTGTAGAATAGCTAATTTATTAGATAAAGGAGTATCTCCATATAATATTTTGGCGATAACTTTTACAAATAAAGCTGCGACAGAAATGCGTGAACGTGTAGATAGAATGATTGGCGAAAAAGCAAAATATGTTTGGCTCAGCACATTTCATTCATTTTGTGCGAAATTCTTGCGTTTTGAAATCGAAGCTTTAGGCATTTATAAGAAAAATTTTGTCATCTATGACACACAAGATGCTCAAACTTTAATAAAAAATTGTTTAAAAGAATTAAATCTTGATGAAAAACAATATGCACCATATGCAGTACAGTCAGCTATTTCCAATGCTAAAAATACGATGACAACTCCCCAAGAATATACGCAATCAGCAAGTGATTTTTTTGCTAAAAAAATTGCAGAAATTTACACTATGTATCAAGCGAATTTAATCGAAAATAATGCTTTAGATTTTGATGATTTATTGATGCTTGCAGTTAAAGTTTTAAAAGAACATGAAGATATAAAAATGAAATATCAACAGCGTTTCCAATATATTTTAGTTGATGAGTATCAAGATACAAATGGGGCTCAATATCAATTGACTTCACTTTTAGCCGGAATGTATCGCAATCTTTGCGTCGTAGGTGATGCAGACCAATCTATTTATGGCTGGCGTGGTGCTGATATCAGAAATATCATGGATTTTGAAAAAGATTATCCTGAAGCTACAGTTATAAAATTGGAACAAAATTATCGTTCAACAAAAACTATTTTAAATGCTGCTAATATGGTCATTGAACATAATCTTGACCGTAAACCTAAAAAATTATGGACGAATAATCCTCAAGGTGAAAAAATAATTCATTATACGGCAAGTGATGAACGTGATGAAGCTAGATTTATCGCAGAAGAAGCTGTAAAACAAAAGACATTATTCAATGTATCTTATGGAGATATGGCAGTATTATATCGTACAAATGCTCAATCTCGTGCATTAGAAGAAGGCTTCATGAAAGCTGGCGTTCCTTATACTATGGTTGGCGGATTGAAATTTTATGATAGAAAAGAAATTAAAGATATTTTAGCTTATTTGAGAGTTATTTATAATCCAGAAGATACAATAAGTTTAATGCGTATAATCAATGTGCCTAAGCGTTCATTAGGGGCTGTAACTATGAATAAATTAGCTGAATTTGCTGATATGTACAATATGACTTTATTTGATGCTATATCTGCTCCAGAAACGGCACCAATCACACCAAAAGCAAAACAATCTTTGGCTAATTTTGCTGAATTTATCTTAGAAATGTTGAATAATTCGGTGGTATTATCAGTTCATGATTTAATTGAACAAGTGATGCATAAATCTGGATATATTGCTGAATTAGAAAAAGAAAATACAGTAGAAAATCAGACTCGTTTAGAAAATATCAAAGAATTATTGAGCGTAGCAAGAGATTTTGAAAAGACAAATGAAGAACCAACTTTAGAAAACTTTTTAAGTACAGTGTCTTTAGTATCTGATATTGATAATGCAGATATGGAAGATGATAGAGTTACGCTCATGACTATGCATTCAGCTAAGGGATTAGAGTTTCCAGTGGTATTTTTAGCTGGCATGGAAGAAGGATTATTCCCACATGCTAGAACTTTAATGAATGAAACTGAAATTGAAGAAGAACGTCGTACTTGTTATGTAGGTATAACTAGAGCTGAGCGAAAATTATATATTACAAATGCAAAAGCCCGTATGATTTATGGTAAAGCGTTATCTTATGAACCTTCACGATTTATCAGTGAAATTCCTGCGGAATATTTAGAAGAACGTGAAGCAAAAAATAAATTTGGTATGGGTAGTATGAATAGTTATAGTTCAGGATATGGTCAAAGTGGTAGAAATAATTTTGGCAGAAGTATTTTAGGTAATAGTAATTCTACAGGTAGACCAAATTCACTTTTAGGTGGAGGCTTTGCACAAAAGTCACAAACAGTTAAACCAGCAGGTAATGTAATTCGTCCTGATTTATCCATAAAATGGAAAGTCGGTGATAAAGCTAAACATAATAAATGGGGAATTGGTACAATTGTATCTGTAAAAGGAACTGGTGAAGAAGTAGAATTGAAAATAGCTTTTCCAGGTCAAGGCATAAAAGCTTTGATGCAAAAATATGCTCCTATTATTAAAGTATAAGATTTAATCTAAAAATAAAATTTGATATAATATAAATAAGTCAGCTACTATTAACAATAAAATAGTAATAGCTGACTTATTATTTTGATAAAGATAAAATATAGAAGATAAATATAAAAATTAGATTTAAGATAGTAGAGATAGTAAAATTAATATTTGAAAAGGTGAAAATATGGAAGATATAAAAAAACAAATAGATGATTTAAAGAAAAAAATCTTATATCATAATGATTTATATTACAATCAAGATAATCCTGAAATAGAAGATGCTCAATATGATCAATTAATGCGGCAATTAAAAAAGTTGGAAGCTGAAAATCCAGAATTAATTACAAAAGATTCACCAACACAAAAAGTAGGCGGAGTGGCAAAACGTGAAGCAGGTGTTCTTGTAAAACATGATGTGCCAATGCTTAGCTTACAAGATGTATTTTCTGCTGAAGAAGTAGAAACTTTTGTAGATAATATGCAAAAAGAATTAGATAATCCAGAATTTGTAGTAGAAGAAAAAATAGATGGTTTATCTTTAGCACTTCGTTATGTAGATGGTGAATTGAAATTAGCTGTTACTCGTGGTGATGGTATTGTACAAGGTGAAGATGTAACAGCTAATGCTATGCAGATAAAGGATATTAAGAAAAAACTAAAAGAAAAATTGCCTTATTTTGAAGTTCGTGGAGAAGTATATATGACGCGAGAAGCTTTTTCCTTGGTGAATGAAAAACAAGAATTATTGGGAAAAAGATTATTTGCTAATCCTCGAAATTGTGCAGCAGGTACACTTCGCCAATTAGACAGCAAAATTACTAAAGAACGCAATTTATCCATGTTTATTTTTAATTTGCAAAAGGTAAAAGGTATAGAATTAAAATCGCATACACAGGCATATGAATTTATGCACAAACAAGGAATGAAGATTATACATTCATATAAAGTATGTAAAACTAAAGAAGAAGTTTTACAAGCTATAGAAGAAATTGGAAATCGTCGTGGTGATTTGGATTATGATATTGATGGAGCAGTTGTAAAAATAAATGATTTTGCACAAAGAGAAAAATTGGGTACAACATCTAAAGTTCCTAAATGGGCAATAGCTTATAAATATCCACCAGAAGAAAAAGAAACTAAATTATTAAATATAGAATTATCTGTAGGTCGTACAGGAAGAATTACACCGACAGCAGTATTTGAACCAGTGTGGCTCTGTGGTACAAAAGTAGAAAGAGCTACATTGCATAATCAAGATTTTATTGATGATTTAGATATACGCATTGGTGATACAATAAAAGTATATAAATCAGGGGAAATTATTCCGAAAGTTCGTTGTGTAATCAAAGAAAAACGACCTCAAGATAGCAAACCTTTTATCATTGGCGATACTTGCCCTGTATGTAATGCTCATACTATTCGCGATGATAAAGCAGATATTCGCTGTAGTAATCCACATTGCCCAGCACAGATTGAACGTTGGATAATAAATTTTGTCGGTCGAGATGCTATGGATATCAAAGGTTTTGGCATGATGTATATAAAAACTTTGATTGAAAATGGATATTTAAAAGATCCAGCAGATATATATTATTTATACAATTATCGCGATGAATTGATAGCAAAAGGATTGATTGGCAAGGAAAAAAATACTGATAAACTTTTAAATGCAATCGAAAAAAGTAAGCAAAATGCACCATGGAGATTGCTTACAGGACTGGGCATTTTGAATATAGGCAAATCAGCAAGTCGTTCCTTGATAAATCATTTTCATTCTTTTGATGATATAGCTAAAGCCACTGAAGAAGAGATAAAACAAGTAGCAGATATTGGAGAAATAAGTGCAAAACTTGTATATGAATTTTTCCATGATGAAGAAAATATTGCTTTATTAAATAAATTAAAAGAAGCAAATGTCAATATGGCAGAAGAAAAGACAGAAAAAATATCTGATAAATTCCAAGGTTTGACTTTTGTATTGACAGGAACATTAGAAACCATGGGTAGAAGTGAAGCTAGTGAAATTATTCAATCTCTAGGTGGAAAAGCTTCTGGTTTCGTATCGAAAAAGACATCTTATGTAATTGCAGGAGCAAATGCAGGCAGTAAACTTACAAAAGCGGAAAGTTTAGGTGTAAAAATCATCACTGAACAAGAATTTTTGGCAATGATCAAAGAAAATTAATTTATAAAAGAAAAGCATTTTAAAATGGAATTATCACTCAATCCATTTTAAAATGCTTTTTTGCTTAGTATTTAATTATTTTCTTTGTTGTCTTTTAATTTTTGAGATACATTGTAAATAGCAGTGAGCTCATCTTTATTGAATTGATATTTTTCACCACAGAAATGACAGCAAACTTCAGCATGACCATCATCAACTAGAGATTTTAAATCATGTTCATTTAAGCTGATGAGCACATCTTCAATGCGTTCTTTAGAACATTGGCATTTGAAGGCTAAATCTGTAGTAGTTAAATAATCAACTTTATCAAAACCTTGTAATAGTTCAGCAATAATACCACGAGCATCTAAACCATCTTTTACAATGGTAGAAACTGGGCGAATTTTAGCGAGGTTATTTTCTAATTTTGTAAGTGTTTCTTCTGTAGCATCAGGTAGCAATTGAAGGATAAAACCACCGGCTGCAGCTACTTTTAAATCAGGATTTACAAGAACACCTAATCCTACACTAGAAGGAGTTTGTTCAGAAGTATAGAGATAATTGGTGAGGTCTTCAGCAATTTCTCCAGATACTATTTCACAGCTACCTGTGATAGGATCCTTAAGACCAGTAAAACGAGTTACGGATAAAATACCTTGACCGACACCACCGCCTACATCTAATTTACCTTTTTCATTGAGTGGTAAGTCAGCATGAGGATTAGCGATATAACCGCGTACAAATCCTTCAGGATTTGCATCGGCAACGACAGAGCCTAATGGTCCATTACCATTAAATTTGATAGTTATACATTCTTTATTTTTAAGGTTTGCAGCCATTAATAAGGCACCAGTCATAGTACGACCAAGAGCAGCAGAGGCTACAGGGTAACAATCATGACGAGATACAGCTTCATTTACAAGATTAGTAGTAATAGCAGCATGAACACGAACACCATCAGCAACAGCTTTTACTAAATGATCTTTCATTATATACATATTCCTCCAAAATGATAAATAAATTTAAGTTTTAGATATAAAATAAATAATAGTATAGCATAGTTTTGAGAATTATAAAAACTAGAATTTTCTATTTTTGTGATTGATGTTTAGGTACGAAATAAGATAAGATTAAGCAAATTATACTACTACCAACTAGGATATAGTATATATTATTTAAACTATAGAATAATGCTTGGCGTAAAAGTTCATGATATTGAGGAGAAGTATTATCATAAAAATCTTGCATTGTAATATCTATTAGTGTATGAGCTTCAATAAAATCTGTTGTCGAAATATTTAATACTGCACCCAGTACAGTAACACCTATAGTTTGAGCGATTGTACGTGTTAACATATTTAAACCGACTGCGGCACCGCGTAAATTATATTTTACAGAATCTTGAACGATAAAAGTGAGTGTATTTAAAGTGCCTGAAAAACCAAAGCCAAAGAAAAATACATAAATAGATAAGTGCCAAAGTGGTGTATCTAAAGTTAATTGTGTCAATAACCAAGAGCTGAAAATTAAAATTAATGAAGAAGCCATTACGATTTTATTAGCTGAGAATTTTTTCATTAATGTAGCTATGGAAATTGAACTTATAAACCAAGAAATAGATGTGCCGATTAAGGATATACCGGCAATGGTAGCACTATATCCCATGATTGATTGAATATGAAGTGGCAAATAAACAGAACAAGCAATTAAAATAAATGAACTGATAAAAGTGATGATATTTACAATGATAGAAGACTTATTGAGAATGAATAGAGGCACAATAGGTTCAGATGTTTTAGCCTCACGCAGGTAAAAGAGAAAACCTGAAATAATTGTGATAGCTAATAAGATTATACCTAAATGAAAATCTTCGTCTAGTTTCATTACACCGCATAAAAGAGTAGCTATGGTAATGGATAATAAAATAGCTCCTAGATAATCAATTTTTGGATTAGTATTAGGTTTTTGTTCATGTACAAATTTGGCGAGTATATAAACAGATAAAAGACCAAAGGGAATATTTATAAAAAATATCCAATGCCAGGATAAATTATCTATGAGAAATCCACCGATTAAAGGGCCGATGAGGCCAGCAATGCCCCAAATCGTACTGATAGCTCCTTGGATAATAGAGCGTTCCTCTAGGGTGAAAATATCGCCTATCATCGTGAAGCCAATGGTAAAAATAGCACCAGCACCGATGCCTTGAATTCCACGAAAGACAATTAATTGATACATACTTTGAGCTAATCCGGATAATAAACTACCGACAAGGAAAATAGAAATACCGATCATAAATATGCGTTTTCGACCATAAAGGTCAGCTAATTTGCCATAAATGGGAGTAGATATAGCTGAAGTCAAAAGAAATATAGAAAATATCCAACTAATCATTTTAAAATTGTGCAAACTTTTTACAATTACAGGTGCAGCAGTTGAGACGACGACTCCTTCAAATGCAGCTAAAAATATTGCAATTAAAAAAGAAACTGCAATTTTTTGTTTAGTTTTATCCATATGTATAAAATCACCTATTTTTTTATTAATTTTTAACTATTATGCCATTTTATCATAGAAGATAAAATAAGTCAGCTAGATTTTATGGGTAAAAGTAACAATACTATTCAATCATCGTCTAAAATATGATAAAATGTAAACAGTTTATTTTGAAAATGGGGTGAAGATATGAAAGTTACTAGAGAAGATGTAGAAAATGTAGCTCTTTTGTCTCGTCTTAGTATTAAAGAAGAAGATATGGATAAAAATATAAATGAGCTTAATGATTTTCTTGAATATGTAGATAGATTACAACAAGTAGATACAGAAAATGTAGCTCCTACTGCACACGTATTGCCTGTACAAAATGTATTCCGTGAAGATGTAGTGAAACCTTCCCTTGATCGTGAATTGGCATTATCTAATGCTCCACAACAAGAAGATGGTTATTTCCGTGTACCTAAAATTTTAGAAGAATAATTTGTTTAAATTAATTTTATTAATTTGAGGAGGCTTTTACGTGAGTTTATTTGAAAAAACAGCACATGAATTACATGATATGCTTGTAAATAAAGAAATTTCTGCTGTAGAAATTACAAAAGATGTACTTTCTCGCATGGAAGTTACTGATGATAAAGTAAAAGCATATATCACAAAAACTGCTGATTATGCTCTTCAACAAGCAGAAAATGTTGATGCTGATATCGCTGGCGGAGCAAAAATCTCTGTTTTAGCAGGTATACCAGCAGCTATAAAAGATAATATTTGTACAAAAGGTTTAAAAACAACTTGTGCATCTTATATGCTTGAAAATTTTGTACCACCATATAATGCTACAGTAATGGATAAAGTTTTAGCTCAAAAACCAGCATTACTCGGTAAATTAAATATGGATGAATTCGCTATGGGTGGTTCTACAGAAAACTCTGCGTTTTTTGCTACGCATAATCCATGGAATTTAGACTGCGTACCAGGTGGTAGTTCTGGTGGTAGTGCTGCTGCTGTTAGTGCTGGTAGTGCTATTTGGGCATTGGGCTCTGATACTGGTGGATCTATTCGTCAGCCAGCATCTTTTTGTGGTGTTGTTGGTTTAAAACCTACTTACGGTCGTGTATCTCGTTATGGTTTAGTAGCATTCGCTTCTTCACTTGACCAGATTGGCCCTGTGACTCGCGATGTAACAGACTGTGCTCATGTGATGAATGTGATTGCAGGTCATGATGAAAAAGATTCTACATCTATCAATAGTGATGTTCCTGATTATACAAAATCCTTAGTAAATGATATAAAAGGATTAAAAATCGGTTTACCAAAAGAATATTTTATCGATGGTATGGACGAAGATGTAAAAAAAGCTATGAATACAGCTATCGAAGATTTGAAAAAACTCGGTGCTGAAATCGTAGATATTTCTTTACCACATACAGATTATGCTATTTCCACATATTATTTAATAGCTCCAGCAGAAGCTTCTACAAACTTATCTCGTTATGATGGTGTAAGCTATGGCTCTCGTGTAGATGGTGAAGACATTGTTTCCATGATGACAAATACAAGAACTGCAAAATTCGGTCCAGAAGTAAAACGTCGTATTATGATTGGTAACTATGCTTTAAGTGCTGGTTATTATGACGCTTATTATTTAAAAGCATTAAAAGTTAGAACACTTGTAAAACAAGACTTTGATAATGCTTTTAAAAACGTAGATGTTATTTTGGCTCCAGTAGCACCAACACCTGCATATAAAATTGGCTCAATGGCAAATGATCCATTAAAAATGTATTTGATGGATATCTTCACTGTTCCACTTAACTTAGCAGGTCTTCCAGGTATTTCTATTCCTTGCGGCAGAAGCAAAGATAATATGCCTATCGGTATGCAGTTTATTGGTCGCCCACTTGATGAAGAAACTATTATTCGTGCAGCATATACTTATGAAGTAAATCATGATTATGCTAATAAAATTGGTCAGGGGGTAGAATAATGAAATACGAAGCAGTCATTGGTTTGGAAATTCATAGCGAATTAAAAACTAATACAAAAATTTTCTGTAGCTGTGCTACTTCCTTTGGTGCAGACCAAAATACACATGTTTGCCCTGTTTGTCTTGGTCTTCCAGGTGTATTACCTGTTGTCAATAAACGTGTAGTAGAATTTGCTATCAAAGCAGGTCTTGCACTTAATTGTACAATTAATAAATTCAGTAAATTTGATAGAAAAAATTATTACTATCCAGATTTACCAAAAAACTTCCAGACTTCTCAGTTTGATTTACCAATCGCTGAACATGGTTATGTGGATATCGAAGTAGAAGGCAAAACAAAACGCATTCGCATCACTCGTATTCATATGGAAGAAGATGCTGGTAAACTCGTTCACTCTGGTACTACAATCAAAGATTCTAGTAGCTCTAATGTTGACTATAATCGTACTGGTGTACCACTTATTGAAATCGTATCTGAACCAGATATGCATTCTCCAGCAGAAGCTCGTGCATATATGGAAAAAATAAAATCTATTTTACAATACATTGATGTATCCAACTGTAAAATGGAAGAAGGTAATTTACGTGCCGATGTAAACGTATCTCTTCGTCCAGAAGGTAGCGATAAACTTGGTACAAAAGTTGAAATGAAAAACTTGAATTCCTTCAAAGTAATCGAAGATGCTTTAGAATATGAAATTGAACGTCAAAATGAAGTGTTAGAAGATGGAGGTATCTTAGTACAAGAAACTCGTACTTGGGACGATGGTCGTGGAATTACACTTTCTATGCGTAGCAAAGAAAAAGCTCAAGATTATCGTTATATGCCAGAACCTGACCTTGTGCCAATTGTTACAACTGATGAACAGATTGAAGCATATAAAAAAGAACTTCCTGAATTACCAGATGCAAGAAAAGCTCGTTTAGTAAATGAATATGGTCTTCCTACTTATGATGCGGAAATCATCACTTCTACTCGTGCTATGGCTGAATACTTTGATGCTGTTGTAGATGCTGGTGCTGATGCAAAACTCGCTTCTAACTGGATTATGGGTGAATTGTCCAAGCATTTAAATGCTAATGAAATGACTATTGAAAATTCTCCAGTATCTGCTCAAAATTTAGCAAGCTTAATTGGCTTAATTGGTAAAGGTACAATTTCTTCTAAAATAGCAAAAACTGTATTTGAAGAAATGTGGACAAGTGGAGATACTCCAGAAAAAATCGTAAAAGATAAAGGTTTAGTACAGATTACTGATACAAAAGCAATAGAAGAAATTGTAGATAAAGCAATTGCAGATAATCCCAAAGCTGTTGCAGATTATCCAAAATCTATGGGCTTTTTAATCGGTCAAGTAATGAAAGCAAGTAAAGGTAAAGCAAATCCTGGTCTTGTAAATAAAATGATAAAAGAAAAATTGGGTTAATTACCATTTAATTAATAAAAGCTATTGTGTTAAAGAATTTTAACGCAATAGCTTTTTGTTTTGAAATATGATAGATAAAGTCTTTTATAAAAAATTTGACAAATTGTCAGTTAATAGTGATAATAGTAAAATATATATGGTTTATCTAAAGATTTATTTGTATAGGAATGTAATAAACAATGAAAAATATATATTGGGCTGCCATAAATTCTGTACCAGGTATAGGTAGTAAAACGCTTCGCCAACTTTATAGATATTTTCATGACGGCGAAACAATATGGACAGCAACAAGAAAAATGTTAGAACAAAGTAATTGTTTAGGCAGTAAAACATTGTCTGAATTGATAGAATTTAGACAGAAAATATCTATAGATAAATTAGCAGCACAACTAGAATTTTATAAAATTAAAGTCTGCATAGAACTAGATGAAGATTATCCAAAGTTATTAAAAGAAATATATGATCCTCCTTTTATTTTATATTATCAGGGAGAATTACCTAAAAAAGAAATTTGCATAGGTATAGTAGGATCAAGGACACCAACGACTTATGGAAAACAAATAGCAGAAAATATGGCTAAAGAATTGGCTGAATATAATTTTATAATAGTCAGTGGAGCTGCAAAAGGTATAGACACAAAGGCACATATAGGGGCCTTGAAAAAAGGTAAAACTATTGCCGTTTTAGGTTGTAGTTTGGATATTGTTTATCCTAAAGAAAATAAACAACTTTTAGAAACTATAGCACAAAATGGTGCTGTAATATCAGAGTATCCATTAAATACATTGCCAAAACCAGGAAATTTTCCAGCTAGAAACAGAATTATTACAGGTTTGTCAAAGGGCATACTAGTAGTTGAAGCTGCTAAAAAGAGTGGTTCATTGATAACAGCGGAATTTGCTTTAAGTGAAGGGCGAGATGTATTTGCCATACCAGGAAATATTTATTCCCAAAAGAGCGAAGGTTGCCATAGCTTGATAAAACAAGGTGCTAAATTAGTTACAAAAGTAAATGATATTGTAGAAGAATATACTTCTATAAATAATCAGCAAAATGTATCCAAAGAAACACAAATAGATTTAGGTTTTTCCATGACAGCAGAAGAACAACTTATATATGATAATTTATCATTTACAGAGCCTAAATGTATTGATGAAATCATATACAAATTGAGAATAAATGTTTCGAATATATCGTTTATTTTATTGCAGATGAAATTGAAGGGACTAGTCAAAGAAACAAGTCCAAATTTTTATATAAGAGCAATCAGGGAGTGCTTTGAATGAAGAAAAAAACGCTTGTAGTAGTAGAATCGCCAACTAAAGCAAAGACTATTGAAAAATATTTAGGCAATAAAAAATATACAGTAATGGCTTCTATGGGACATCTTCGTGATTTAC
This sequence comes from uncultured Megamonas sp., assembly GCF_958438645.1. Classification (NCBI taxonomy): domain Bacteria; kingdom Bacillati; phylum Bacillota; class Negativicutes; order Selenomonadales; family Selenomonadaceae; genus Megamonas; species uncultured Megamonas sp. The sequence continues at coordinate 58,607 of NZ_CAUBSM010000008.1, read as the reverse complement.
CTAAAAGTCAATTTGGTATAGATGTAGAAAATGATTTTACTCCTAAATATATCAATATTCGAGGAAAGGGAGATTTGATTAAATCTTTGAAAAAAGAAGCTAAAAAATCAGAAAAAGTGTATTTAGCATCTGACCCTGACCGTGAAGGCGAAGCTATTGCTTGGCATCTATCTCATATTTTAGGAATTGATGAACATGAAAAATGTAGAATTGTATTCAATGAAATAACAAAACCTGCTATTCAAGAAGCAGTAAAAAATCCTAAGGAAATAAATATTGATAGGGTAGATGCTCAACAAGCACGTCGTATGCTTGACCGTATTGTAGGTTATAAATTAAGTCCACTTCTTTGGAAGAAAATTCGCAAAGGTTTAAGTGCAGGACGTGTACAATCGGTAACAGTAAAATTAATTTGTGACCGTGAAAAAGAAATTCAAAAATTTGAATCAGAAGAATATTGGACAGTTGATTTTAAATTTAAGAAAAAACCTCGTTCTAGTATGTTTGGGGCAGAATTAGTAGCTATTGATGATAAAAAATTGATGATTTCTGCTAAAAAAGAAGATGTAAAAATTGCGTCTAAAGAACAAGCAGATAAATTGTGCAGTGATATTGAAAAAATTACTTTTAAAGTGGTTGAAATAAAGAAACGTCAACGTCATCGCAAGGCTCCAGCACCATTTACAACGAGTAGTTTACAGCAAGATGCTGCTAGAAAATTAGGTTTTACTTCACGTAAGACAATGATGATAGCTCAACAACTCTATGAAGGTATCAGTCTAGGTAGAAAAGGGCCGACAGGTTTAATAACTTATATGCGTACAGACTCTACGCGTATTTCGGAAATAGCTTTAAATGAAGCTAGAAATTATATTGAAGAAAATTTTGGCAAAGAATATTTACCAGAAAAACCATATATTTATGCAGCAGGTAAATCTTCACAAGATGCTCATGAAGCAGTGCGTCCAACAAATGTTTCCTTGAGTCCAGCTACAGTTGAAGAATATTTGAGCAAAGAACAGTTAAAGCTCTATAAATTAATTTGGCAACGCTTTTTAGGTTGTCAGATGTTACCTGCTAGTTATGATGTTATGAGCGTAGCTATGAAAGGCGATAAATATTTAGCAAAAGCTACTGGTTCACAGTTAAAATTTGCAGGTTTTACCGCTGTATATAATGATAGCGATAATAAAAAAGAAAAAGATGTCATCTTGCCTGATTTACAAGAAGGAGATGAATTATCTATTCAAAAATTAGAGGCAATGCAACATTTTACAGAACCACCTGCTAGATATAATGATGCTTCTTTAGTTAAAACCTTGGAAGAAAGAGGTATTGGTCGTCCTAGTACGTATGCACCGATTATTGAAACTATTTTAGCTAGAGGTTATGTAGTTCGCAGTGATAAGAAATTTGAACCAACTGATTTAGGTTTTGTAGTAGTAGATTTATTGGAAAAATATTTTAAAGATATTGTTGATGAGAAATTTACTGCTGATTTGGAAAATAAATTAGATGAAATAGCAGTAGGTAAAATTCAAAAAAATACTTTGCTTGAAGAATTTTACGTTCCATTTGAAAAAACATTAGAACATGCAGAAGAAGAAATCGGCGAAGTGGAAGTGCCAGATGAAGTTTCTGATGTACAATGTGAATTATGCGGTCGCATGATGGTCATAAAACAAGGTCGCTATGGTAAATTCTTGGCATGTCCAGGTTTTCCAGAATGTAGAAATACAAAACCTATTTTGAAAGATACAGGCGTTAAATGCCCTAAATGTGGTGGTAAAATCATTGAACGCCGTACACGTCGTGGCGTAGTATTTTATGGTTGTGAAAATTATCCACAGTGTGATTATGTATCATGGGATATGCCACTTACAAGTAATTGTAAAACTTGTGGTTCATTCTTATTTAGACATCGTTTTAAAAATGGAAGAACTATTTTATATTGCAGTAATGATGATTGTGCTACAAGAAAAGAAGATACTCCTATAAATAAGGAAATTAATAAATTAAAAGAAAAAATTCAACAGCAGACTGCTAAGAAATTAGCAGAATTAGCACAAAAAGAAGCAAAGGCAAAAGAAGAAAACGAAAATAAAGAGCATAAAGAAGAAAACGAAGCATAGATAAAAAATAAGAAAGGAAATTTTGCGTGAAAAAAGTTATTATCGTAGGTGCTGGCATGGCTGGCAGTGAAGCAGCATGGCAAGTGGCTCAAAGAGGTATAAAAGTAGATTTATATGAAATGAGACCAGAAAAATCTACACCTGCACATAAAACAGAAAAATTTGCTGAATTAGTATGTAGCAATTCCTTGCGTGGTGCAGGACTTGAAAATGCTGTAGGTTTATTAAAAGAAGAGATGCGACAGCTGAATTCTATTATCATGGAATCTGCTGATATAAATCGTGTACCAGCAGGTGGAGCTTTAGCTGTAGATAGAGAAGGTTTTAGTCAATATATTACAGATAAAGTAAAAAATCATCCTAATGTTACTGTGATAAATAAAGAGATAGAAACAATACCTCAAGAAGATGATGCTATTACAATTATTGCCAGTGGTCCATTGACTTCAGAAGTATTAGCAAAATCCATTGGTGAATTGACAGGTCAGGATTATTTTTACTTTTATGATGCTGCGGCACCATTAATCAGCAAAGAGTCTATTGATATGAGTAAAGCATATCGTGCTTCTCGCTACGGCAAAGGAACAGCTGATTATATTAACTGTCCTATGGATAAAGAAGAATATGAAAAATTTTGGCAAGAATTGACAACAGCAGAGTTGGCACCAATTAAAGAATTTGAAAAAGCTAAGTTTTTTGAAGGATGTATGCCTGTTGAAGAAATGGCTCGTCGTGGTATAGATACTTTGCTATATGGACCATTAAAACCTGTAGGTTTAGAAGATCCTAAAACAGGAAAAAGACCTTATGCTGTTGTGCAACTTCGTCAGGATAATGCAGCAGATAGCTTATATAATATAGTAGGTTTCCAAACTCATTTAAAATGGCCAGAACAAAAACGCGTATTTGGTTTAATACCAGGACTTGAAAATGCTGAGTTTGTGCGTTATGGTGTGATGCATAGAAATACATTTATTAATTCTCCGGAATTATTGCGACCAACTTTGCAATACAAAGATAGAGATGATTTATTATTTGCAGGGCAGATGACAGGCGTTGAAGGATATATAGAATCCGCAGCTTCTGGTCTTGTGGCAGGTGTTAATGCAGCGTATTTAGCCAAAGGAGAAAATCCAGTGATTTTCCCAGAGCAAACAGCTCATGGCTCTATGTGTAAATATATCACTTCTGCTGTAGCAAAACATTTTCAGCCAATGAATGCTAATTTTGGTTTAATGCCACCTTTAGAAGAAAGAATTCGTGATAAAAAGTTAAAAAAACAAAAAATAGCTCAAAGAGCGTTAGAGTTTTTAGCAAAATTTAAAGAAGACGTATTGAAATTATCTTAAAAAAACTGATATTATGAATATAGCCTATAAATGGAGATGATATTATGGAAAATTTTAAAGCAACCACTATCATAGCAGTAAAAAAAGATGGTAAAACTGCTATAGCTGGTGATGGACAGGTTACTTTTGGGCAAGCTGCTATCATGAAAGCAAATGCCCGCAAAGTACGTCGCTTATATAACGGTAAAGTTTTAGCAGGTTTTGCAGGTTCTGTTGCCGATGCTTTTACTTTATTTGAAAAATTTGAATCTAAATTAATAGAATATCATGGTAATTTAACTCGTGCGGCAGTAGAGCTTGCTAAAGATTGGCGTACAGATAGAGTACTTCGTAAATTAGAAGCATTATTACTCGTTGCTGATGAAAATACAATGTTATTACTTTCTGGTAATGGTGAAGTAATTGAACCAGATGGTGATGTTGCAGCTATTGGTTCTGGTGGATTTTATGCACTTTCAGCAGGTCGTGCATTGGTAAAACATTCTAATTTGACTGCAGCTGAAATTGCTAAAGAAGCTCTTACTATTGCTGCTGATATCTGTGTATATACAAATCACAATATTATAGTGGAAGAATTAGATAAATAAAGGAGAATAAATTCATGAAATTGAATGAACAAATTCCTCGTCAAGTCGTAGAAGAATTAGATAAATATATTGTAGGACAGTCACAGGCAAAGCGTTCCGTAGCTATTGCACTTCGCAATAGATGGCGTAGCCGTCATCTTCCAGAAGATATGAGAGATGAAATCATTCCTAAAAATATCTTGATGATTGGTTCTACTGGTGTAGGTAAAACTGAAATTGCAAGACGTTTAGCAAAACTTGTAAAAGCACCTTTTGTAAAAGTTGAAGCTACTAAATTTACTGAAGTGGGTTATGTAGGTAGAGATGTAGAATCCATGGTTAGAGATTTAGCTGAATCTGCTGTACGTATGTTAAAACAAGAAAAATTAGAACAGGTACAAGATAAAGCTAAAGAAATGGCTCAAGAACGTATTTTAGATATTTATGTTCCAGAACCAAAATCCAGCTCAGTATCTAATCCGTTAAGTGCTATTTTTGGTGGAGCAAATAAAGAAGAAGAAAATAAAGAAACAGTGGAAGAACCAAAATATTCTGCTGGTAGAGAATGGTGCAGAAAACGTCTTTTAAAAGGCGAATTAGAAAATGATATTATTGAAATTGATGTTGAACCAAAAGCTGCTCCTGTAATTGGTATGTTTGCAGGTTCTGGCATGGAAGACATGAGCAATAATATTCAAGATATGATTGGCAATCTAATGCCTAAAAAACGCAAAAAACGTAAAGTTACAGTTGCTCAAGCAAGAGAAATCTTTACACAAGAAGAAGCTCAAAAATTATTGGATATGGAATCTATTGCCCATGAAGCTATTGAACTTGCAGAACGCAATGGTATCATTTTCTTAGATGAAATTGACAAGGTTGCTGTAAAAGGTGCTTCTTCTGGACCAGATGTATCTCGTGAAGGTGTACAGCGTGATATTTTACCAATAGTTGAAGGTTCTACAGTATCTACAAAATATGGACAGATGAAAACAGATCATATTTTATTTATCGCAGCAGGTGCTTTCCATATGGCAAAACCTTCTGATTTAATACCAGAGCTTCAGGGACGTTTCCCAATTCGTGTAGAATTGACTTCTTTGAATGAAGAAGATTTTAAACGTATTTTGACAGAACCAACAAATGCATTGTTAAAACAATATAAAGCACTACTTGCTACAGAAGGTGTTTCCATTGAATTTACAGATGATGCAATTGAAAGATTAGCCCAAGTTGCTTGTGAAGTAAATGAACAAATGGAAAATATTGGAGCAAGAAGACTTCATACAATCATGGAAAAATTATTGGAAGATTTATCTTTCGAAGCACCAGAATTGGAAGATAAAAATGTAGTAATTAATGCTGAATATGTAAATGAAAAACTTGGTGGAATTGTTAAAAACCGCGATTTGAGCCAGTTTATTCTTTAATTTAATAAATATTGTACAAAATTCAAAAAAATGTAAAAATTTTCCTTTAAAATAACTTATGGATATGATAGAATAAAAAAGGAAAGGTTTAACAGAAAATAAAAATGTTTTCTGTGCAGGAAGGGGATAACAGATGGCAACATTACTTGAAAAAACAAGAAAAATAAACAAACTTTTACAAAAAGCAGAAGTGGTAGAATATGATAGTATTTCTCGTGTGCTTAGCAATGTTATAGAAGCAAATGTTTATATTGTTAGCAAAACTGGAAAAATCTATGGATATGCCTTTCGTGATGATTTTGAATGCGATACAATGATTGATAAAATCGTAAGCCAAGGAGAATTTCCAAAGCATTATGTTAATTGGCTCTTGAAGATGGACAGTACATCTTCTAATATTCCACAGAAGGAAAACTGTGCTTTTGATGATAAAAGTCAATGTTTAGTTGAAGGTAAAATTACAACTATTGTACCTATTTATGGTGTGGGTGAACGTATTGGTACATTAGTATTAGCTAAATTTAATGAAGAATTCAATGATGATGATTTATTATTAGCTGAATATGGTGCCACTGTTGTAGGTATGGAAATTTTACGTGATAATTCTCAAAAAATTGAAGTTGAAGCACGCAAAAAAGCTACTGTACAGATTGCTTTAGCTACACTTTCTTATTCTGAAATTGAAGCAGCTGTAAATATTTTAAGTGAATTAAATGGTACAGAAGGTTTACTCGTTGCATCTAAAATTGCTGACCGTGTAGGTATTACTCGTTCTGTAATTGTAAATGCACTTCGTAAATTTGAATCTGCTGGTGTTATTGAATCTAAATCTCTCGGTATGAAAGGTACTTATATCAGAGTTTTAAATGAACACTTATTAGATGAAATTCAAAAATTAAAAAGATAATAATTTTAAAGAACGATGTTGAGAAAAACATCGTTCTTTTTGTTTATGATTACAATAATTTGTATTGTGTTTACAAATAAATTATGATATAATGCTTAACGGTGTAAAAAACGCACACATTCCGATTTTGTACTGTGTCCTAGTTAAATATACCTTATTGGTACGCTGATAAGAATATTTAAAAGGGTTGAAACAAAGCTAAAGAATGTGGAGGAAAAAATAACAGGAGGTGCACCATCATGGCAGTTATTTCCATGAAACAATTATTAGAAGCAGGCGTTCATTTCGGTCATCAGACTAGACGTTGGAACCCTAAAATGGCTCCATACATTTTCACAGAACGCAATGGTATTTATATTATCGATTTACAGAAAACTGTAAAAAAAGTTGACGAAGCTTATGATTTCTTACGTAGCGTTGCTGAAGAAGGCAAAAGCATTCTTTTCGTAGGTACTAAAAAACAGGCTCAAGAAGCTGTTAAAGAAGAAGCTTTAAAATCCGGCATGTTCTATGTTAACGAAAGATGGCTCGGTGGTATGATGACTAACTTCGCTACTATCCGCAAAAGCATCAATCGTTTAAAAGAACTTGAAGCTATGGAAGAAGATGGAACTTTTGAAGTTCTTAGCAAAAAAGAAGTTCTTGCTTTAAAACGTGAACAAGAAAAACTTGAAAAATCTCTTGGCGGTATTAAAGACATGGAAGAATTACCAGGTGCTTTATTCATCGTTGACCCACGTAAAGAAAGAATTGCTGTAGCAGAAGCTAAAAAACTTAACATTCCAATCGTTGCAATCGTTGATACAAACTGCGATCCAGATGAAATTGACTATGTAATTCCTGGTAACGACGATGCTATCCGTGCTGTTAAACTTTTAACTTCCCGTATGGCTGATGCTGTTATCGAAGGTCGTCAAGGTGAAGCTGGCGAAGTAGCAGAAGAAGTTGCTACTAGCGAAGACGCTGAATAATTTTAGTTAATCTTAAATTTATATAACAATTAAAAAAGGTAAGGGCTAAAACCCTTGCCTTTTATTGACTAAGGAGGAAATATTAATGGCTATTACTGCAGCATTAGTAAAAGAATTACGTGAAAAAACTGGTGCAGGTATGATGGACTGTAAAAAAGCTCTTTCTGCAACTGATGGTGATATGGAAAAAGCAATTGACTTTTTAAGAGAAAAAGGTCTTGCTTCCGCAGCTAAAAAAGCTGGTCGTGTAGCAGCTGAAGGTGTTGTAACATCTTATATTCATGCTGGTGGACGTATTGGTGTATTAGTAGAAGTTAACTGTGAAACAGACTTCGTTGCTGGTACTCCTGAATTCCAGGATTTCGCTCGTGATATTGCTATGCAGATTGCTGCTGCTAACCCAACTTGCATTCGTCGTGAAGAAGTAGATCCAGCAGCTATCGAACATGAACGTCAAGTTCTTCGTGAACAAGCTATTAATGAAGGTAAACCTGAAAAAATCGTTGAAAGAATGGTTGAAGGTCGCCTCGAAAAATATTATAAAGAAGTATGTCTTTTAGATCAGCCATACATTAAAGATCCAGATGTTACAATTTCTGACCTTGTAAAAGGTAAAATTGCTAAAATCGGTGAAAATATCTCCATTCGTCGTTTCGTAAGATATCAACTTGGTGAAGGTATTGAAAAGAAAGCTGATAACTTTGTAGAAGAAGTTATGGCAGCTGTAAAATAATTTCATTATGAAATACAAAGAGAGAACACTTCGGTGTTCTCTTTTTTATAATAAAATATATTTAGTTATAAATTTTAAATATAGAAAAAAATTATAATATCTACCGTTTATTATAGATATATGATAAAATAAGAAAAGATATTATGCAGGTTAAAAAAATTAGAAGTTTTTGATGGAGGTTTTATTGTGGCAGATATTAAATATAAACGTATAGTTTTTAAATTAAGTGGTGAATCTTTAGCCGGTGAACAGCGTTTTGGCATTAATCCAGAAGTAGTAGAATCTATCGCTAAACAAATCAAAAAAGTACGTGAATATGGTATAGAAGTAGCTATTGTTGTAGGTGGCGGAAATATTTGGCGTGGTCTTGCTGGTAGCAATAAAGGTATGGATAGAGCTACAGCAGATTATATGGGTATGCTTGCTACAGTGATGAATGCTTTAGCACTTCAAGATGCTTTAGAAGGTATGGGCGTTGACAGCCGTGTTCAATCTGCTATTGAAATGCGTCAAGTAGCTGAACCTTATATTCGCCGTAAAGCAATTCGTCATTTAGAAAAAGGTAGAGTTGTTATCTTCGGTGCTGGTACAGGTAATCCTTATTTCTCCACAGATACAACTGCTGCTCTTCGTGCTGCTGAAATTGAAGCTGAAGTTATCTTAATGGGTAAAAAGAATACAGATGGTGTATATGATTCTGACCCTAATAAAAATCCTGAAGCTAAAAAATTCGATAGCCTTGAATATTTAGAAGTATTAAATCGTGGACTTGCAGTAATGGATTCTACAGCAACAAGTCTTTGCATGGATAATAAAATTCCTTTAGTAGTATTTAATATAGATGATCATGAAAATATTTTAAAAGCTGCTTTAGGCGAAAATATTGGAACAACTGTTGGAGGTAATGATTAATGATTAAAGAAGTAATAGCTAAAAATGAAGAGCGTATGAAAAAAACTTTAAGTGCAGCAAAATCTGAATTTGCTTCTCTTCGTGCAGGTCGTGCAACTCCTGCATTATTAGATAAAGTAATGGTAGAATATTACGGTTCTTTAGTACCAGTAAATCAGGTAGGTAATATTTCTGTTCCTGAACCTCGTATGATTTTAATTCAACCATGGGAAAAACCAATGCTTCATGAAATAGAAAAAGCAATTACAAGATCTGATCTTGGTCTTAGCCCAAATAATGATGGTACAGTAATTCGTTTAAATATACCTCAGCTTACAGAAGAACGTCGCACTGATCTTGTAAAAACATTGAATAAACGTGCAGAAGAATCTAAAGTATCTGTTCGTAATATTCGTCGTGATGCTAATGAAGCTATTAAAAAATTAGAAAAAGCAAAATCTATCACAGAAGATGATGCTAAAAAAGCTCAAGAAGATATTCAAAAAATCGTAGATAAATATATTAAAGAAATTGACATTGCTAGAGCAGAAAAAGAAAAAGAAATAATGGAAGTTTGATTGTATGGAATATTTAGGATTACCAGCTGTTGAGGCTATAGAACGATTAAATTCTAGAAATATAAAATTTAAAATAAATTATACTGTGCCAATGAGAGGCTATTTTAAAGTTGATGATAGCAAATTATATATTGTCAGAGTAAAAGTTTTAGATGATAATGTATTAGAACTTACAGCTGCTGCTAAAATGCGAAAGGAGGTGTAATAGATGGCTTATAAAATTACTGATGATTGCATTTCTTGCGGTGCTTGTGCAGGTACTTGTCCTGTAGGTGCTATTTCTGAAGGTGAAAACCATTATGAAATTGATGCAGATATGTGTGTAGAATGTGGTGCATGTCAAGCTGGTTGTCCAGCAGGTGCTATCGAAGCTTAATTGACTTTGATTAACAATAACCACTGGAAAGGCCCCTCTGGAAATAAAGAGGGGCTTATTTCTTATAATTTGTTTAGGAGGGGCCTCTAGTATGCTCAAAAAAATATTTTCTTCTAAAAAGGAAAAAAGAAATATTTCTATTGATGAACAATTAGATGTAACTAAATTGCCACAGCATGTTGGTATAATTATGGATGGAAATGGTCGCTGGGCTACTGGAAAGGGTTTAATTAGGACATCTGGACATAAAGCTGGCGTAAAAACACTAAAGAAAATTCTCAAGACTTGCATTAAATATAATATCCCTATTTTAACAGTATATGCGTTTTCTACTGAAAATTGGAAACGACCAATAACTGAAGTAAATTTTTTGATGAACTTATTTTCAAGTTTTTTAGCTGAACAGATTGATGAAATGTGTGAAGATAATGTACGTATTCACTTTATTGGACGAATAGATGAATTACCTGGCAATTTACCAAATGAATTGCATGCAGCAGAAGAACGCACTAAAAATAATACTGGTGTAAGATTTAATGTTGCTGTAAATTATGGTGGTAGAGATGAAATTATAACAGCAGTAAAAAATATAGCTAGTAAAGTACAATCGGGTAAGTTATCTATTGAAGAAATAAATGATAAAGTAATTGACGATAATTTATATACAAAAGATTTACCACCTGTTGATTTAATGATTAGAACAAGTGGTGATATACGATTGAGTAATTTCTTATTATGGCAAGCAGCTTATGCTGAATTTTGGTTTACAAAGACAAATTGGCCGGATTTCTCTTCAGAAGAATTTTTACAAGCAATTGTTGATTTCCAAAAAAGAGATAGACGATTTGGAGGATTAAGTAGTAAATAATTTTTGGGGCGGTGGAAGATTTTGCTAACGCGAATTATCAGTGGAATTATTGGAATAATAATAGCTACAGGCGTTATTCAGACAGGAGGCACAGTATTTATTGCAGTTTCGATAGTACTTGCTTGTCTTGCTTGGCGAGAGTATGTAAATGCTTTTACACATAAGGATTATAATATACCATTATTTTGGGGATTGTTTAATATTTGTTTCATCATATTAGGAACGTATTTAACAAATAATATTGCATTTAGTATTGTAATAGCTATATTTGTTTCTTTGATGAATATGATATTTAATCATAAACATTTCTCTGTATTAGATGGTTGTATTACTTTAGCAGGAACCATGTATATAGCAATTCCTTTTTATCATTTAGTGATGCTTAGAATGTTTGAGGATACAACTATTTTAGCAACTAATAGTTTATTAGGTGAATTTTCTGTAGGTTGTATTTTAATATGGCTTACTTTTATTGGTACATGGGCTAGTGATAGTTTTGCTTATTTTGTAGGTTGTAGTATAGGTAAACATCGTTTATGTCCAGAAATCAGTCCTAAAAAAAGTATTGAGGGTTTTGTTGGTGGCATAATAGGTTCAATGATATGTGTAGGTCTTTTAGGTAGTTATTTTAATTTTGATATAGTTATTATGCTTGTAATGGGAGCATTGATAGCGATTATTGGTACTTTTGGCGATTTAGTAGAATCTTGTATTAAAAGATTTGTCGGTATCAAAGATTCTGGTACTTTAATTCCAGGACATGGTGGAGTATTGGATAGATTTGATAGTTTATTATTTACAGCACCGCTCGTTTATTATATAGCAATATTTTTATTAGATATTTAAAGTAAAGGAATATAATATAATGAAAAAAATTGCAGTATTAGGTTCAACTGGTTCCATAGGAACTCAGACTTTAGATGTAGTTAGAAATCATAGTGATTTTTTGAAGATTGAAGTTTTAGCAGCTAATAATAATGATGAATTATTAGAACAGCAAATAAATGAATTTAAGCCAGCTATGGCGATTTTAAATAATAAAGATGCTTATGAGAGATTAAAAGCTCGTTATGTAGGAAAAACTAAACTATATTATGGAGAAGAAGGCTTAATTGAAGGAGCTACTACAGATAAAATAGATACAGTAGTTACTTCTTTGATGGGTTTTGCAGGTCTTCGTCCAACAATGAAGGCTATTGAAGCTGGTAAAAATATCGCACTAGCTAATAAAGAAACTTTAGTAGTAGCTGGCGATTTAGTCATGAAAAAAGCTCGTGAAAAACAAATTGATATCATGCCAATTGATAGTGAACATGGAGCATTATTTCAATGTTTGCATGGCGAAGATATGAATAAAGTTGACAAATTATTAATCACTGCTTCTGGCGGTCCTTTTAGAGGTAAGAAAATAGAAGATTTAAAAAATGTTTCAGTAAAACAGTGTTTAAGTCATCCAACATGGAAAATGGGACGCAAGATTACTATTGATAGTGCTTCATTGATGAATAAAGGCTTGGAAGTAATTGAAGCAAAACAATTATATAATGTGGATTATGATAAAATTCAGGTAGTAGTTCATCCTCAAAGTATCATTCATTCTATGGTGCAATATGTGGATGGCTCAGTTATCGCTCAATTAGGCTCAACTGATATGAGACTTCCTATACAATATGCACTCACATATCCAGAAAGAATGGTTTGTCCTGCTGAAAAATTAGATTTTTGGCAAATGAAAGATTTAACTTTTGAAAAGCCAGATACAGACACATTTAGAGGTCTTGCTTTAGCGTATGAAGCTGGGAAAATAGGTGGTTCTATGCCTTGTGTGATGAATGCTGCCAATGAAATAGCTGTAGAAGCTTTCTTAAATGAAAAGATTAGTTTCTTAGATATTTATGATATAATAGAAGAAGCTATGCAATCTCATATAACTTTGGTAGAACCAGAACTTGAAGATTTATTTGAAATTGATAGCAATATTCGTAAGCAAGTAAAGGAGAAGATTTATAAGTGTTAATCAGTGCCATTGCTATTATATTTGTCTTTGGTTTACTCGTATTAGTTCATGAATTTGGACATTTTATTACTGCAAAAAAAACAGGTATGCGTGTAGATGAATTTGCAATTGGTTTTGGTCCTAAATTAGTAAATACTAAAAAGGGAGAAACAGTATATTCAATAAGAGCTATTCCTCTTGGTGGTTTCAATAAAATTGCAGGAATGGAAAAAGGCATGGATGAAGATGCAGGAGATAGAGCATATTGGGCTCGTCCTGTATGGGCTAGAATGATTGTAATTTTGGCTGGTTCGATAATGAACTTTATTCTACCGTTTTTGATTTTTGCAGGAGTCTTTTTCTTTAATGGTATACAAACTCCATCGAATGCTCCAGTTTTGGGACAAGTAATTGCTGGCGAGCCAGCAAGTCAAGCTGGATTAAAAGATGGGGATAAAATTTTAAGTGTAAATGGAGAACAGATCACTTCTTGGACAAATTTTGTGCAAAAAGTACAAACTGCTGATGGCAAAATTTTAAAAATAGAATTTATCCGCGATAATGAACAGATGGCGACTTCTGTTGTACCGAAATATGATGAACAAGCTAAACGTGCATTGATCGGTGTAACTGCACCTGTTAATGTAAAAAGTGTAGGTTTTGGCGAAGCAATAGTATTAGCTTTTTCTACCGTGATAAATATTATATATCAGATGTATAGTGGACTTGTGGGCATGATAACAGGTAGTGTGAGTGCAGAGTTATCTGGGCCAGTGGGTGTAGCTCAAATGACAAGTCAAGCTGCTCATTTGGGATTAGTTCCATTATTACAATTTGCTGCATTATTGAGTTTGAACTTAGGTGTAATAAATTTATTGCCAATTCCTGCATTAGATGGTGGTCATTTCGTAGTTTTATTGGTAGAAGCAATTCGTGGCAAAGCTATTGAAGCTAAATATGTAAGAGTAGTGCAAATGGCTGGCATAATTTTATTATTATCTTTGATGTTTTTTGCCACAGCTCAAGATGTTGGTCGTTTATTTGGTTAAGAGTTAATAAATACAACATAAAAAGGTGTTGGATGTAATGATAAAAAGAAAAATGACACGACAAATCAGTATAGGTAATGTAAAAATTGGTGGCGGTGCACCGATTTCTGTACAATCTATGACTAATACTAAGACAACAGATACAAATGCTACGGTAGCACAGATCAAAGCATTAGTATCTGCTGGTTGTGATATTGTTCGTGTAGCTGTGCCTGATATGTCCGCAGCTGAAAATATTTACAATATTAAAAATCAAGTCGATGTGCCTTTAGTTGCAGATATTCATTTTGATTATCGTTTAGCTTTAAAAGCTATAGAACAAGGTATAGATGCACTTCGCATTAATCCTGGCAATATCGGTGATGAAGAGCGTGTAAAGGCAGTAGTCGAAGCTGCAAAAACAAGAAATATTCCTATACGCATAGGTGTTAATGCAGGCTCACTTGATAAAAAATTGTTGGCAAAATATGGTAAAGTGACAGCAGAAGCATTAGTTGAAAGTGCTTTAGAGCATATAAGAATTTTAGAAAAATTAAATTTCTATGATATTAAAATTTCACTAAAAGCACATGATGTACCATTGACGTTAGATGCTTATCGTTTGATGAGTGAAACAGTGGATTATCCACTTCATTTAGGCATAACAGAAGCAGGCACCGTAAATACAGGAATTATTAAATCTGCTGTAGGTATAGGTGCTTTACTTGCTGAAGGCATCGGTGATACATTCCGCATTTCTTTGACTGGTGATCCTGTAAATGAAGTGAAAGTGGCAAATGAAATTTTAAAAGCATTAGGTCTTAAAGAATATGGACCTACACTTATTTCATGTCCTACTTGTGGTCGTTGTAATATTGATTTACCAAGTATTGCTGAAAAAGTAGAACAAAGATTGTCAGGAATAACAAAACCAATTAAAGTCGCTGTTATGGGGTGTATTGTAAATGGCCCAGGTGAAGCTCGTGATGCTGATATTGGTATTGCTGGTGGAAAAGGCGAAGGATTAGTTTTTCGCAAAGGCGAAGTTATAAATAAAGTTGCTGAAGATAAATTAGTAGATGCTTTATTTGAAGAACTAGATAAATTAATAAAATAAGAAGAAAGCTGTAATAAGATTTTTGTTTTTGATTTTATTACAGCTTTTTTAGTGGCAAAGAAGATAATGAACATTTTTATTTTAGCTAAAGTATGATAGAATATATAAGTTAATTAATATTGAAAAGGGTTTTTCCCATATATTTTAGGAGGAATTTATAGTGCGTACATCTAAACTTTATGCACCTACATTGCGTCAGACTCCAGCAGAAGCTGAAGTGCCTAGTCATCAGTTAATGCTTAGAGCTGGTTTTATTCGTAAAGTAGCAGGCGGGGTTTATACATATTTACCACTTGCTTGGCGTACTTTACGCAAAATAGAACAAATTATTCGTGAAGAAATGGAAGCTAAAGATGGACAAGAATTAGCACTTCCTATTTTACAACCATCTGAACTTTGGAAAGAAACTGGTCGTTGGGAAGTTTTTGGCGAAGAAATGTTCCGTTTGGTAGATAGACATAATCGTGAATTTTGTCTTGGCCCAACACATGAAGAAATTATTACAGATTTAGTACGTAATGAAGTACGTTCTTATAAACAATTACCATTATTGTTATATCAAATTCAAAATAAATATCGCGATGAAATTCGTCCTCGTTTTGGTCTTATGCGTGGACGTGAATTTATCATGAAAGATGGTTATTCTTTTGATAAAGATGAAGCAGGTCTTGATAAATCTTATCAAGATATGTATGATGCTTATACAAAGATTTTCTCTCGTTGCGGTCTTACTTTCCGTCCTGTAGAAGCTGACGGCGGTGCTATTGGTAATGCTACAACACATGAATTCACTGTATTAGCTGAAACTGGTGAATCTGATATCGTTTACTGTGAAAAATGTGATTATGCAGCAAACGCTGAAAAATCCGAATTAAAACCAATTATTGCACCAGTTGAAGAAGAATTACCACTTGAAAAAGTAAATACTCCTGGTACAAAAACTATTGAAGCTGTAGCTGAATTTTTAAATATGCCACTTGAAAAAAATATTAAAGCTGTTATTTTCCAAAATGAAAAAGACCAAGTTATCTGTGCATTTGTTCGTGGTGACCATGAAGTAAATGATGTAAAATTACAAAATGTAACAGGTGCAATTGCTTTAAAAATGGCAGAAGAGTCTGCTATTCGTGCTATTGGTGGTGTGCCTGGTTTCATGAGTCCAATTGGTCTTAGCAAAGATGCAATTGTAGTTGTTGACGCTACAGTAATGGAAATGCATAATGCTGTTTGCGGTGCAAATGAAGAAGATTGCCACTATAAAAATGCTAATCCAAAACGCGATTTTGGCGATGTAATTGTAGCTGATATTCGTCTTATTGCTGAAGGAGATCCATGTCCTCATTGTGGAGCACCAGTAAAAATGACTCATGGTATTGAAGTAGGGCAAGTATTTAAACTTGGTACAAAATACAGTAAAGCACTCGGTGCTACTTTCCTTGATGAAAATGGTAAAGAAAAACCATTGATCATGGGTTGCTATGGTATCGGTGTTAGCCGTACAATGGCAGCTGCTATTGAACAATTCCATGATGATAATGGTATTATTTGGCCTGTAGCTATTGCACCATTTGAAGTAGTTATTGTGCCTATTAATGCTAAAGATGAAGCTCAAATGCAAGTTGCTGAAAAACTTTATGCTGATATGAAAAATGCTGGTATAGATGTACTTTTAGATGATAGAAAAGACAGAGCTGGCGTAAAATTCAAAGATGCTGATTTAATTGGTTATCCAGTACGTATTACTGTAAGCCCTAAACTTTTAGATGCTAATGAAGTTGAAATCAAAGTTCGCCGTGATGGTGCTACTTCTAATGTAAAAGTTGATGATTGTGCACAAACAGTAAAAGATATGCTTAAAAACTTATAATAGGGTTTAAGTACGACATTATATAAAAAAGCACCTTAAAAGTCATTGATTTAGCTTTTAAGGTGCTTTTATTATTTTTATTATTTTTATTATTTTTGAATTAATTCAATTAAATAATTATTTATTTCTTGCCAAAGATTAGGATTTGCATCTAAAACTTTGCGTAATCGTTGAGGATATTTGCCATTTTTTTGATAAATTTCAATGATAAATTTTATAGCATAAATTAATTGTTCTTTATTTAAAGCAATATCAATATGTTGACCATAGACAGGGCTATTTCCTAATAATCCACCGATATATAATTCAAATTTATGTGGACTTTTAAATGATGGCATTATGCCAATATCTTGAGATTTGGCTTTGCCAAGACTGTTGATACAGCCAAAGACACCTATTTTTAATTTTTTAGGAACGGTCTGACCATAAAATAAATTATCTAATTCTGTTGCTAAAGCATGCACATCGTATAGACCTTTAGTGCAAGTAGTGCCTTTACAGCTGACTATAGCTCTAACTGTAGTTCCTGTACCACCTAGACGAAGATTATTTATTTTTATTTTTTCTAAAGCGATTTCTAAATTATCTGGGGAAATTTGTTCAATTTCTATAGTTCCTCTAGATGTAGCAGTGATTTTGCCATTGCCATACGTTGAAGCAATTTGAGCGATAGCTATTAATTCTTCTGCTGAAAATTCACCACAATTGCCTATAATTCTAACCGTATAGAAATTATTTTTTTGATGGATTACACCTGATACCATTTTATTCTCCTTTACATTTATATATTTACATACTGTTTAATGTTTACCAATATTTACCCATTCGACAGCTTTGGAGTATTTTTCAAGTTCAGGAATGCTAAGTTCAATAGCACTATTTCTACTGCCACAAGCAGGATATACTTTATCAAAACGTTTTAAGGATTCATCAAGGTATACTTTTATGCCATCATTAGGAGCAAATGGACAAACACCACCAACAGGAAAACCAGTCATAGGTTCAACTTCATCAGCTTTAAGCATAGTAGCTTTTTTATGGAATTTTTCTTTAAATTTATGATTGTCAATTCGCATATCTCCAGCCATGACTACGAGAATAGCTTTATCATTTAATTTAAAAGACATTGTTTTGGCAATATGAGCTTCTTGGCAATTTAAAGCCTTGGCAGCTTCACTAACTGTAGCACTAGAAACAGGAAATTCCATAATTTTATCTTCCATATGAAATTGTTTAAAATATGATTTTACTTTTTCAATAGACAAGAAAAACAGCTCCTTTAAAAATAAAAGCCACCAACAAAAAGTTAGTGGCTTTATTTTATGATATATTATTTTGCTTCGATTGCAGCATTTAAATCTTCGATGAGTTTGTCGATATCGATGCCATGAGCACCTGCACCTTGTTCGATGTTTTCGAAGTGAGCAGCAGCACAACCAAGGCAACCCATACCAGCGTTTACAAATACTTCTACAGTTTCAGGATATTGGCTAACAACTTCCATAATACCCATTTCTTTAGTTATAGTCATGAAAAATATCTCCTTTATCTATATTTTATAGTGAAATTTGATAATTAATTTTATTCACATGGGAATTATATCATATTTTTTTTAGTTTTGGTATAAGTAAATGATAATTTTATAAATAATCATAGGAAAATGATATGAATATAATACTTATTTATGATTGAATAATCTTTATTAAAAATAACGAAATATAATATTTTAGATTTTATAAGTATATTTTGTAAATGTTATTTTAAATGATTGTAAATAATTGATAAATTTTTTAGATAGCAGTACAATAAGACATTATGAAAAATAAAAAACGAGTTATGGGGATAGAGAGGGAGATTTTATGGATTTTGTAGCTTTTTGTTTGGGCAATATTAATATTTATTGGTATGGCTTGATAATCGTATGTTCATTGTTGATAGGTTTGGTGATAAGTAAAATTTTATTTAAAATATACGGTGAAAATTTCAGCCCTATGTGGGATTTATTAGTTTGGATGATACCAGCAGGATTAATAGGTGCTAGGATTTTTTTTGTAATTATGCACATAGATGTTTATGCGTCAAATTTAATTCAAATATTTTGCATTTGGCAAGGTGGATTATCTATATACGGTGCTTTATTTGGTTTTTTGATGACGAGTATAGTTTTTTTGCATAAATATGATTATAATTTATGGTTGTGGTTTGATTTGATGATGCCAGCATTATTATTCGGTTTGACTGTTTTACAGTTAGCCAATTTCATGATGCAGTTTTCACTTGGCACACCACTGGGATTAGATATTCCAAATGATCATAGTTTGGCAGAATATGTAGAATATAGATATCGTCCAACAGGTTTTGAAGCATATCAATATTTTCAACCTGTAGCATTATATCAAGCTTTTGCTTATAGCATAGTATTTATAATATCTATTTTAGTTTTACTCTTTAATAGAAAGTATAAGTTTTTGGCTGAAGGAACTACTTTTTTATTTAGTATAATGTTAATGGCTATAATTAGATTTTGTATTGGTTTTATGTATTTTAGTGTGAATAAAGATATGTTATTATATCCTATGCAATGGATAGCTTTAACTGTTATGATAATGACAGTATTGGTGTATATAGCTAAACGTTTTCAACATAATTAAATTTTTACTTATTATAGAAATATAAAAATTAAAAATGAAAGTGGGAAGATGAGTGTGTTTAAACAGAAAAAATATGCAAAATTAATATTACTTATTATGTTAATTTGTTTGCCATTGATTTTATCTAGTCCAAAAGTAATGCCTGTATCCGCGGCAGAAAATGAAGAAGATATACCGATTACAATATTAAATTATCATAAGATAGATAATATGAATATTGCTTTATCCGTACTGCCAGAAGATTTTGATCGACAAATGGCTTATTTAAAAGAAAATGGTTATAATACAATAAATACAGATCAATTGTATGATTATATGGTAAATGGAGCAGAACTGCCTGAAAATCCAATTTTAATCACTTTTGATGATGGTTATGAAGATAATTACCAAAATGCATATCCTATTTTGAAAAAATATGGTTTTACAGGTACTATTTTTGTAATTACAGATTTTGTTAGCAATCAACCTAATTATTTAACATGGGAGCAGATAAAAGAAATGAAGGCAAATGGCATGGATTTTCAATCGCATACTGCTAGCCATAAATCTATGACAGAACTCACTGAAGATCAATTAAAAGAAGAGCTTACAAAATCTAAGCAAACATTAGATGCTCAATTAAATCAAGATACTAAATTTATGGCTTATCCTACAGGAACATATAATTTATATATCGCTAAATTGGTTAATGAAGCAGGATATAAAGGGGCATTTACTATTAAATATGGTAATGTAGATAGAGCAAGTAATATTTATGCTTTAGAAAGAGTACCTATTTTCCATACAGAAAATACATTTTTATCTTTCTATGAAAGAATGCACTATATACCAGTATTTGAACGTTTAGGTTGGTATAAGAGCTAAATTTAATTTTCTATTGAAATAAATTTTGATGACTGTTAAAATTATATTTACGTAAATAATTTTATAAAAGACGCGAGGTGTTTCGTTGGTGGAATTTGAACATATTAGTGTTCTACCAGAGGAAGTAATAAAGGGGCTTGCTATAAAGCCTGATGGTGTATATGTAGATTGCACTTTGGGCGGAGCAGGTCATTCATCGAGAATTGCTACGCAGTTAAATGAAAATGGGCATTTAATCGGCATAGATCAAGATGAAGATGCGATTAAAGTCGCAACTGAAAGATTAAAGCAATATAAATGTAAAATAGATATTGTGCATAGCAATTTTAAAGATTTAGAAACTGTACTAAAGAATTTAAATATAGAATATATTGATGGAATTTTATTTGATTTAGGTGTTTCATCATATCAGCTAGATGAAGCCGATAGAGGTTTTTCCTATATGCAAGATGCTCCACTTGATATGCGTATGGATAAGGCACAAGATTTTTCTGCATATGATGTGGTCAATGAATATGATGAAGAAAAATTAAATGATATTTTTAAAACATATGGTGAAGAACGCTGGAGCAAGCGTATAGCAGAATTTATTGTAAAATATCGCCAGGAAAAGAAGATAGAGACTACAGGCGAATTAGTGGATATCATTCGCCGTGCTATACCAGCAGCTGTGCGAAAAAAATCAACAGGTCATCCAGCAAAACGTATTTTTCAGGCTATTCGTATTGAAGTAAATAATGAATTAGGAATTTTAGAAAATACTTTTAAAGTAGCAGTAAAACATTTAAATAAAGGTGGAAGAATTGCAGTAATAACATTTCATTCATTAGAAGATCGTATTACTAAGAATGTGTTTAAAGAACTGTCCCGTGGTTGTATTTGTCCACCACATTTACCAATTTGTGTATGTAATCATAAGCCTGAGATAAAGCTTTGTAGTAAAGCTATAAAACCATCAAAACATGAGATGGATGATAATTCACGATCTAAAAGTGCAAAGTTGAGAGTAGCAGAGAAGTTATAATCTTAGGAGGATTTTATTATGTTAGCGCAACGCAAAATTGTTTATGAAGAAAATCAAGAGAGATATAAACAAATGAAAGTAAAAAAATCAGTGAAATCAAGACAGGAAAAAGACGCAGATTTAAATAATGCGTTGCGTTCAAGATGTATTATTTTATTTGTAATTGTAGTGGCAATGGCAGGATTCTTTATTTTACGCAGTGGAGTAGCTGCCAGCGATGCCTATCATTTAAATCAATTAAAAAATCAATCTACAAAATTAGAAGCAGAGAATTCTCGTCTTCATTTAGAAATAGCACATCTAAAATCTCCAGAAAGAATACAATCTATTGCTACAAATGAATTAGGAATGATACTACCAGATAAATTTTTCTTTTCAACTAAAAAATAAATTATTAATTGAGCCATAAATTTCTTAAATAAATTTTAAATTTAGGATTTTATGGCTTAATTTTTTGTAGTATACATATATAAATAAGTGAGCTATAATATAGTTTGATTTTAGATTGCTAAAAGATACAAAAAGCAAATTCAGGAGGGTTTATAATGACCATTGAACAACTAGTGTCAGTATTAAATGATGTAGAAATAAAAGGAGATGTGAACAAAGAAATTGAGTTTATCACTCATGATTCACGTCGTGTGAGAAAAAATACTTTATTCGTATGTATCTGTGGTACTAGGGTAGATGGTAATAAATTTATTCCTCAAGCTGTAGAAGCTGGAGCTTGTGCGATTATGACTGAAAAAGATGTAGAAGTACCTACAGGTGTTACAGTTATAAAAGTACCAAATCTTCGTGAAGCAATGGAACTTGCTGTACCATATTTTTATGACTATCCGGGCAAAAAAATGCGTATGATTGGTGTTACAGGAACAAATGGTAAAACAAGTAGCACATATATGCTTCGCGATATTTTGCGTAAAGCAGGATATAAAGTGGGCGTCATTGGCACAATTAAAATCATGATTGAAGATGAAGAGATGCCAATTCACAATACAACACCAGATGTGATTGACCTTCAAGAAATTTTAGATAAGATGTATAAACAAAATATTGATTATGTAGTTATGGAAGTATCCTCACATGCTCTTGATATGAATCGTGTTGCAGGTTGTGAATATGATACAGCAATGTTTACAAATTTAACACAAGACCATTTAGATTATCATAAAACTATGGAAAATTATGCTCTAGCTAAGGCAAAATTATTTGATAGTTTATCTGCACCAAATTTAGTAAAAACTAATAAAAATGCCGTAATTAATTTAGATGATGAACTTGGTAGCAAAACAATGATTGAGCATACAAAATGCAATTTAATAACTTATGGCATTAAAAATGATGCAACTTTAAAAGCTGAAAATGTAGAAATTAAGGCATCTGGAGCGTCTTTTGATGTAAAATATAAAGGCGAAAAAGCTCATTTTGATTTAAAAGTTACAGGTATGTTCAATGTTTATAATATATTAGGCGTAATTGGCGTTGCTTTAGCTGAAAAAATTTCTTTTGATATAATCAAAGAAACTCTTGAAGCATTTGAAGCTGTAGCAGGACGTTTTGAACTTGTACGTCAAGGTCAAGATTTCAGCGTAATAGTCGATTATGCTCATACTCCAGATGGTTTAGAAAACGTTTTAAAAACAGCACGTGAAATCGCTAAAAAACGTTTGATCGTAGTATTTGGCTGTGGCGGTGACCGCGATAGAACAAAACGTCCTATTATGGGCCGTATTGCAGCACAGCTTGCAGATGTGGTAATTGCAACTTCTGATAATCCAAGAACAGAAGATCCAGAATTTATTTTATCTGAAGTAGAAGCAGGTGTACTTCCTGCACTTCATGGCAATTTCCATGAAAAAATTACAGATAGAAGAACTGCTATTTTCAGAGCTATTGAACTTGCACAAAAAGATGATATTGTGCTTATAGCTGGTAAAGGTCATGAAAATTATCAGATTTTAAAAACAGGAACTATCCATTTTGATGATAAAGAAGTAGCTATTGAAGCAATTAGGGGGAAGATTAATGGCTAATTATCAATTTTCTTTGACACAAGTAATGCAGGCAACTAATGCTGTTTTGAAAAAAGTAACTTCAGCTTCGGTTTTTGGTGGTGTAACAACAGATACTAGAAAAATTGAAGAAGGAATGTTATTTATCGCCCTTAAAGGTGAAAATTTTGACGGGCATGATTTTATTGCTGATGCTGCCAAAAAAGGAGCAATTGGAGCTATAGTAAATAAAGATTATGATATTTCTTTGCTTGAAGATGTTGATATAGATATTTTGGCCGTAGATGATACATTAAAAGCCTATCAAGATTTAGCTCATTTTTGGCGTAATAAATTCAATATCCCTGTAATAGCTATAACTGGTTCAAATGGTAAAACTACAACTAAAGATTTAACAGCTGCTGTATTATCAGGAAAATATAATGTATTGAAAACACAAGCTAATTTTAATAATGAAATCGGTCTTCCAATGACTTTATTACAATTAGATGGAAGTTATGATGTAGCTGTTGTAGAAATGGGTATGCGAGGATTAGGTCAAATAAAAGAATTGACAGATATTGCTAAACCTACAATGGGTGTAATCACTAATGTCGGTGAAACACATATGGAACTTTTAGGATCCATGGAGAATATAGCGAAAGCTAAAGGTGAGATGGCACAGGCAATAGAAATTGATGGGAAAGTTATTTTAAATGCTGATGATGAATTTGTTGCTAAAATGAATAGATTAACAAGAGCACATGCAATTTATTTTGGCATTAATCATGCAGGTGATATCAAGGCTTTTGATATTAAGACTGTAGATGATGGTAAAACGGAATTTGATGCGATTGTTGGCGATAAAATAGCACATTTCACTTTAAATATGATAGGTATACACAATGTATATAACTGTTTAGCAGCTTTGGCTGTAGGATATGCTTGCGGCCTTACTGTTGAAGAGATGCAAAAAGGTTTAGATACTTTTAAACCTACAGCTATGCGTTTTGAATATAAAAGATTAGGTCAATATAATTTGATAAATGATGCATATAATGCAAGTCCAATGTCTACAAAAGCGGCTTTAGAAAATTTAACTAAAGTGGCTAAAAAACGTAAAATCCTAGTAATGGGTGATATGTTTGAATTAGGTAGTGTAGAACAAAAAGCTCATGAAGATATTGGTTTATTGGCAGGTAAATTAGGTGTAGATATAGTCATAACTCGAGGAGAATTGACAAAATTTACGGCTCAAGCTGCCAAAAAAGCAGGTGTAGCAAAAGTTTTTGAATGTGCAAGTCATGAAGAAGCAGTGCAAGTATTGAAAAGAGAATTGCAAGCAGAAGATACTGTTTTGTTTAAAGGTTCCCATGGTATGCATATGGAAAAAATAATTGAATTATTGGAGAAAGAATATAAATGATAGAAGCATTTAATTTAAATATGATTTGGGCAGCAATAGCTGCTGCCCTCGTAGTTTTAGCAGTAGGACCATTTTTAATTCCAGAATTACATAAATTAAAATTTGGTCAAAGCATTCGTGAAGAAGGGCCAAAGAGTCATCAAGCTAAATCAGGAACACCAACAATGGGCGGTATTATGATCATTGGTGGTATTACTATTGCAACTTTAATTTTTGCAGATTTTACTATAGAAGTAGCATTAGCTTTATTTGTGATGTTAGGTCATTTTGTTTTAGGATTTTTAGATGATTATATTAAGGTTGTCTTAAAACGTAATTTAGGATTAAAAGCTAAGCAAAAATTACTAGGACAATTTATTATTGCAATCATTGTAACTTATATTGGTATAAATTATGCTGGGCTTACACAAGATGTTTGGATACCATTTATTGGACAAACTTATGATATTGGTTGGTTTTATTATATATTGGTAATTGGTGTACTTGTTGGTACAACAAATGCCGTAAATTTAACAGATGGTCTAGATGGTTTAGCTTCAGGTGCTATGGCAGTAGCTTCTTTAGGTTTTGCAGCTGTTTGTTTATATTTTAATAAAACTGATTTAGCTATTTATAGTTTTGCTTGTTTTGGAGCATGTGTAGCCTTTTTGAAATTTAATTATCATCCGGCAAAAGTATTCATGGGAGATACTGGTTCTCTTGCTTTAGGTGGTGTTTTAGCTGGCCTTGGTATTTTAACTAAAACAGAATTATTGTTGATTATTTTAGGCGGGTTATTTGTAATCGAAACTTTATCTGTAATTATTCAAGTAACATCTTTTAAAACTACTGGAAAACGTGTATTTTTAATGAGTCCAATTCATCATCATTTTGAATTAAAAGGTTGGTCAGAAACTCGTGTAGTTACAACTTTTTGGTTTGCTGAATTTGTATTTTGCATTTTAGCGTTATTGACTTTACATTATAGCTAATAGTCGTTAATATTTTAAATAAGGCAATGGTTCTTTTCGGTTATTTCTTCATTCCTTAAATGAAATAAGTATAAGGATTTTTAGGAGGTTTTTTTAATGGATTTAAGCAATAAGAAAGTTATTGTAATCGGTGCGGGAATTAGTGGTTTTGCAGTAGCAAAACTCGCTAAGAAACTAGGAGCAGATGTTATTTTAAGTGATGCGAATGAAAAACTAGGTGAAAAGCACGATCTAACTGAGCTTACTGCTTTAGATATAAAAGTAGTTTTAGGAAAACAAACAGAAGCTTTATTTGAAGGTACAGATTTAGTGATTATTTCTCCAGCTGTACCAAGACATTTACCACTTTTTGAAAAAGTTGCTGAAAAAGTAAAAATCATTAGCGAAGTAGAATTTGCTTATAAATTAGCTAAAGCTCCAATATTTGCTGTTACAGGAACTAATGGTAAAACAACAACAACTATGCTTTTAGGTGAATTGATGAAGACCATTTACGGTGAAGATAAAGTGGGTGTGGGTGGTAATATCGGTACACCACTTTGTGAAGAATGTTATCGTATTGGTGAAGATGGTTGTGTAGTGGCTGAAATATCAAGTTATCAGATGGAAGCTTCTAGTGAATTTGCTACAAAAGGTGCGGCTATATTAAATGTAACTCCTGATCATTTGGCTCGTCATAAAACAATGGAAGTTTATCAGGCAGAAAAAGAGAAAGTATTTGCTCATCATACAAAAGAAAATTTTTTAGTTTTAAATTATGATGATGAACGTACTCGTGATATGGCAAATAGAGCTAAAAGCACTATTTGTTTTTTCAGTAGTTCTCAAGAATTAGAAGAAGGAGCTTTCGTCAAAGATCATCAACTTGTTATTCGTTGGAAAGGTATAATGCATATTATTTGTAATGTAGATGATATGCAGATAAAAGGCAGTCATAATATAGAAAATGCTTTAGCGGCATTGAGTTTAGCCTTTTTGGCAGGTGGCGATACGATAAAAATGGCAAAAGCATTAAAAGCTTTTGCACCAGTGGAACATCGCATTGAACCTGTTAAAACTATTGATGGAGTAACATATTATAATGACTCTAAAGCAACAAATCCAGAAGCTGCCAACAAAGCAATTGCTACTTTTCCACATATAATTTTAATCGCTGGTGGTGATGATAAAAATACTCCACTTGATGAATTTTATGCTTTAGTAAATGAACGCGTAGATAATCTGATTTTAGTTGGCGATGCTACAAAACGTTTTAAAGAAGAAGCTTTAAAACATGATTATCCAGAAGATAAAATTTATGAAGCAGGATATTCTATGCAAGAAGCAGTAAATTATGCTCATAAAATAGCGAAAGCTCCGCAGGTAGTGTTATTATCACCAGCATGTGCAAGTTTTGATATGTATGAAGGTTATGAAGCTCGTGGCCGTGATTTTAAACGTATAGTTAATGAATTAGAATAATTTTAAATAGAGAAAGTGAGAAAAAGTATGAGGATAATTGTATCTGGCGGTGGTACAGGAGGACATATTTATCCAGCGATTACACTGATAAATAATATAAAAAAAATAGTACCAAATGCAGAATTTCTCTATGTAGGCACAAAAAAAGGATTGGAAGCAGATATTATACCACGTGAACAAATTCCTTTTGTTACCTTAGATATAAGTGGTTTTGAACGTCATTTAACTATGAAAAATTTTGTAGTAGCAGGTAAAGCGTTTAAAGCTGTGGTAAAAGCTAGAAATATAGTTAAAAATTTTAAACCAGATGTAGCTATTGGTACAGGTGGATATGTATGTGGCCCTATTTTGATGGCTGCAAGTTTGATGGGAATACCAGCATTGATACAAGAGCAAAATGCTATTCCAGGTGTTACTAATAAAATTTTAGCAAGATTTGTAGATAAGATAGCAGTAGGATATAAACGTGCAATGAGTTATTTTCCTGAAAATAAGGTAGTATTCACAGGTAATCCTATTCGTGACGATATTTTATTGAGTACAAGAAATGAAGGCTTAATGGAATTTTCTTTGGATATAAATAGAAAAACTATTTTAGTATCTGGTGGCAGTCGTGGAGCTCATAGTATTAATAAAGCTATGCTTGAAGTTCATAAACATTTTGCTAATAATTATCGTGTGCAGATTATGCATGTTACAGGTAAAAATGAGTATGATTTTGTAAAAAATGGTTTAGTTGATTTAGGTGTTAATTTAGATAAAGTAGATAATATTGCCGTTTATCCATATTTATATGATATGCCAAAGGCATTGGCAGCCACAGATATAGCTGTTTTTAGAGCTGGTGCTACAAGTTTAGCAGAGCTTACAGCAAGAGGTGTACCGGCAGTATTGGTACCATATCCATTTGCAGCAGAAAATCATCAAGAATATAATGCCCGTGAATTAGAAAAAAATGGGGCAGCTAAAGTTATTTTAAATCGTGAGCTTACAGGTGAAAAATTAATTAATGTATTAGAAGAAATGCTTGCTAGTGAAAATCGTTTACAGAAAATGGTAGAAGCTAGCCGTAATATGGGAAAACCTAGTGCAGCTTTAGCTATTGCTGAAATGGTGGTAGAATTAGCTAAGAAACCTAAATATTAATTTTGAGAGGTGTACTTGAAAAGTGCTTGAAGGTATAAAAAAATTACATTTTGTCGGCATTGGCGGTGTAGGTATGAGTGCCATTGCTGAAGTGATGTTAGATAAAGGATATGAAATATCTGGTTCTGATTTGAGTGAATCAGCTGTAGTAAAACATTTACAGGCAAAAGGTGCTACAATTTATAAAGGTCATAATGCTTTAAATGTAGAAGGTAAAGAAGCCTTGGTTTTATCTTCTGCTATACATCAAGATAATCCTGAACTTGTAGCTGCAAAAGCTAAGGGCTTAAAATTATTTCATCGTTCCGATATTTTAGCTTATTTATTAAATGATGCTAAAGGAATTGCAGTAGCAGGTGCTCATGGAAAGACAACTACATCTTCTATGATCAGTGTAGTTTTAGAGCATGCAAAAGTTGATCCTACAATTTTAATTGGCGGTTTTGTAGATTATTTAAAAGGCAATGCAAAACTTGGTAAATCTGATTATTTAGTAGCTGAAGCTGATGAAAGTGATGGTTCTTTCTTAAAATTCTATCCTAAAATTGCAGTTGTTACTAATATTGAAGATGACCATATGGATCATTACGGTTCTATGGAAAATATCATTAAAGCATTTATCCAATTTGTACAGAACTTGGATAAAGAAACAGGTCTTGCTGTATTGTGCTTTGATAATGAAAATATCAGAAATATAGCATATAAAGTGGATAGAAAATATATTTCTTATGCTTTAGATCATGATGCTGATTATATGGCAAAAGATATTAAAGTAGATGGTCCACATACAAGCTTTACTGTTATTTACAAAGGTGAAGTATTAGGAGATGTAGCTCTTAATATTCCAGGTAGACATAATGTATTAAATGCATTAGCTACAATTGCTGTATGTCGTGAAATGGGATTGAGTATAGAGGAAATAGCAGAAGGATTTAAAGTATTTTCTGGTACAAAACGCCGTTTCCAAACTAAATTTAGAAATGAAAATATATGGATTGTAGATGATTATGCACATCATCCAACTGAAATTCAAACAACTATAAAAGCTGCTAAACAGACAAATCCAAAACGTTTAATTGTAGCTTTCCAGCCACATCGTTATAGTAGAACACAATTATTACAAAAAGAATTTGGTTCTTGTTTTGTAGGAGCTGATGTATTAGTTTTAACTGATATTTATGCAGCAAGTGAAGATCCTATCGGAGGTATTTCAGGTAAAACTATTGTAGATGAAGTTAAAAGACAGACAGGTGTAGACGCTGTTTACATTGAAAAATTAGATGATATTGCACCATGGCTTGAAAAAAATATTCAAGCTGGAGATTTAATTATTACTATGGGTGCAGGTAATATCTATACTGTTGGTGAAAAATTAGCTCAAAATTTATAATTGAGAGGAATAGAAGATGAATTTTAAAAAGATTGTTGTATTGATGGGTGGACCATCTAGTGAAGCTGAAATTTCTAGATTGACTGGTACAGCTATTTTGAATGCTTTGCAAGAAAAAGGTTATAATGCAGTAGGTATGGAATTTGTGCCTAAAACTTTAGTGGAAGATATCAAAGAAAGTGGCTGTGATATTGTATTTAATGCTGTTCATGGTAAATATGGTGAAGATGGCAGAATTGCAGCAGTGCTTGAAATGATTGATATGCCATATACAAGTTGCAGTGTTTTATCTAGTGCGATAACAATGGATAAAGTAGCTAGTAAACATCTTTTCCGTTCAACAGGAATTTCTACACCAAATTGTCTTATTTATCGTAAAACAGATACTGATAGAAATTTAGTAGAAGAAATTGCTAGTAAATTCTCTATGCCAGTTGTTGTAAAAGCAGCTTCTCAAGGTTCTAGTATTGGGGTAGAAATTGTAGAGAAAAAAGAAGATTTACAAAAAGCAATTGATGCATGCTTTGAATATGATGATGCTATTTTAGTTGAAGAATTCATCAAAGGTAGAGAATTATCTATTCCTGTTTATGGAAATAAAGAAAAGAAAGCTTTACCAATTATTGAAATAACTACTAATTCTGGTAGATATGATTATAAGAGTAAATATACAAAAGGTGAATCTTTCCATATTATTCCAGCACCTCTTAGTGATGAATTAACAGCTAAAATTCAAAAATTATGTATAGATGCATGTACAGTAGCCGATTGCCGTGGAGTTGTACGTGTGGATGTTATGCTAAGTGAAGATGATGTTCCATATGTATTGGAAATAAATTCTGTACCAGGTATGACACAGACATCTTTAGTTCCAGATGCAGCGAAACACGTAGGTATTTCTTTTGGCGAATTATGTGAAATGATTTTACAGATGGCTATAGAAGAAAAATAAGGAATAATTTATGGTAAAAAAACAAGTTAAATCAAAAAGTTTAATTGCCAAGAAAAATTTAAAAAGAGGCCTTATTGGCCTCTTTGCTATACTAGCAATTATTTTTATAATTAATTCACCTATTTTTAAAATAGGCTATGTAAAAGTTATTGGAAATACATATTTACCTCGAGAAGATGTATTAAAAATAGCTAGAATAAGAGAGCCTTTAAATATTTTTTCTGTGCAAACAGATGTTATTCAAAATTATTTGCAAAGTGATTTGCGTATAGATACTGCTAAAGTTTGGAGAGATTTTCCTAATTGTTTAAATATCGAAATTGTAGAAAGAACGCCGCTCGCAGTTGTTAGTTGTAATTATGGTTATGTTGATTTAGACAAGAATAGCATGATCATAGACACATATAAAGATCCTAAAAAAATACAAAAGCCTGTTATTATAGGTGTTTTTTTAGAAGATGTTTATACTGGTGATAAGGTAGAAAATGAAGCCATAAACAAAGTTTTAGATTATTTAGGATATTTGAAGCCAGAGTTATTACAACAGATTATGCAGATAAATATTGCCAATGTGGATAATATTGAAGCATATACAATGAATGGTACAAAAATTATTTTGGGAAAAGTAGAAAATCCAGAAGAACTAGCAAATAAAACAAATGAATTTTTTAATGATATGAAAGTAACAAATATTCCAATTGAATATATAGATTTTAGTTATTCTCGACCAGTTTTAAAGATAAAACAATGAGGCTAAATAATGATTAAGTATACAAAATTTTATTCGATAATTTTGATATGCTTTTTATTGGGTTTTATGGTGTCTATTGAATTAAAGACGTCTCAAGATAATTTAAAAACATCTACTCAATATCAAAGAATAGAAAAATTATCTGATATGTTATTGCGTACAGAACAAGAACGTGATGAATTAAAAGTAGAAGTTGTAAGATTAAAAGAAGATAATAATGTGCATAATGAGTTTCCACAAAAAGTCAATTTTTTAGCAGGAACTACCGCTGTTAAAGGTCCTGGAGTGGTGTTATCCATAGAGGATAGTAAAAAAAATATATCAAGTACGGATAATACTAATCTATATATAATTCATGATGAAGATGTTTTGAAAGTAATTAATGAATTGAGAGCTGCTGGAGCTGAAGCAATATCATTAAATGATCAAAGACTTATTTCGACTTCAGAGATACGCTGTGCAGGGCCGACTATTTCAGTGAATAACACTAGAGTAGCAGCTCCATTTGTGATAAAAGCCATAGGAAATGCAAAAAGCATGGAAGATGCTATAAATATGCGTGGTGGCGTAGCGGAGAGTTTGAGTGTATGGGGAATAAAAATAGATATAAAAAAGGATAATAATATAGTTATTCCTGCATATAAAGGTGCTACAGAATTTAAATATGTGACATCTATATCCCCATGAGAAGGTTTTAGGAGATTTTTATGAAATATATAGTTATCTTATGTATAATAGCAGGTTTATTAGGGGGCATTATAGGTCATATGATGCCGATAATTATACCTGTAGAATATAATAAATTATTTTCTGTAGCTATATTGGCTGGTATAGAATCTGTATGCAATGCATTTCGTTCAATAATTAAAGAAAAATTTAATAGTAAAATTTTTGTTATGAATTTTTTTGTCAATGTAATAATTGTAGTTTTATTTGTATTTATTGGTGATAATTTAGGATTGGACTTATATTATGTAGTTTTATTAGCTTTAGGATTTAAATTATTGCAGGATTTAGATATAGTAAAATTATATTTATTCAATCGATAAAATGAAGTCTCTTAATACCAATAAGATAATAGTTTAATTTTATATTAGCTGTTTAATCGATGGATTAAGAGCTTTTTTATTACATATATAGAGAGATTAAAATATTTTGTTTTAGCTAAGTACTAAAATGAAAAAATATGATATTGGCTAATTATTTATTTTGGTATATAATTAGTTATTAAGTGCATTATTTTTTAAACAAAGATAAATATAATTTGATTAACAAATAATAAATTAAATTATAGTATTTTTGAAACAAATATTTTAATAGAAATTATATTTACAAATAAGAAATCTATGAGGATAAAGAACTGGGGGTAACAGTTGTGTTTGAGTTTGATCAGGAACAAGAAATGGAGCCAATTGCGAAAATAAAAGTAGTTGGCGTTGGTGGTGGCGGTAATAATGCCGTAAATAGAATGATTGCTTCTGGTTTAAAAGGAGTAGAATTCATAGCGATTAATACAGATGCTCAAGCATTAGTTCATGCTATGGCACAAAATCGCATGCAGATTGGTGAAAAATTAACTCGTGGATTAGGTGCTGGAGCTAGACCTGAAATTGGCGAAAAAGCAGCTCAAGAAAATCGCGATGATATCATAAAAGCATTGCAAGGTGCAGATATGATTTTCGTAACTGCTGGTATGGGCGGTGGCACAGGTACAGGTGGTGCTCCAATCGTAGCTGAATGTGCTAGAGAAGTCGGTGCACTTACTGTAGGTGTAGTTACAAGACCATTCACTTTTGAAGGTAAAAAACGTTTAAAACAGGCAGAAGCTGGTATTGCCAATTTAAAAGCAAATGTAGATACTTTGATCACAATTCCAAATGATAGATTATTGGATATCATTGATAAAAAGACTTCAATGGTAGATGCTTTCCGTATCGCAGATGATGTTCTTCGTCAAGGTGTACAGGGTATTTCAGACTTGATAGCAGTTCCAGGTCTTATCAATCTTGACTTTGCCGACGTAAAAACAATCATGAGCAATGCAGGTTCTGCACTCATGGGTATAGGTGAAGGCCAAGGTGATAATGCAGCTATTGATGCAGCAAAAATTGCTGTAAACAGTCCATTATTGGAAACTTCTATCCAAGGGGCAAAAGGCGTATTGTATAATATTACAGGTGGTCCAAATTTAGGATTAGCACAAGTAAATGAAGCATCAAGAATTATTTCTGAAGCAGCACATGAAGATGCAAATATCATTTTTGGTACAGCAATTGATGAAACTCTTGATGATACTGTAAGAATAACTGTTATAGCTACAGGATTTGATGAAAATGCTGATGAAGGTGTACCTGAATTTCCTTCAGTACCAAAACAACCAGCAGTAGAAGAAGTGGGAATGGGATTCCCAGATCTTCCACCATGGATGAGACATAGTAGTAAATAGAGTTATTAACAGGCAATCATAACATTGATTGCCTGTTTTTTGCTCAACAAAGAAATTATTTTACAGGAAGTGAAAGTATGCGAAGATATATACCTTTATTGATAATTGGATTATGCGTTTTATTTGTGGTATTAGCATCTTTACTTTACATGACACAAAGTGTTGGCAAAAAACAAGTGGCAGATAAATTTATCCCTGTAACAAAAACTTTAACAGTATATACTACAATTCCTGTAGAGATGGCTTCGATTATTGCTAATGAATATCAAAAAGAAGCTAATATTCAAGTAAATTTTATCCCCGTATCGAAAGATGAATTGTTAAATCATTTTCAGCAAGATGATATAGAAAATATAGATATGGTATTAACTGATTCTCGAGTGTTGGAAAATTTAAGTGATGCAAATAAATTAACGAGTAATATCTCAGAAGAAGAAGATATCGTAAACGAACAATTTAAAGATAAAAATAATTCTTGGATTGGTGTATGGTATGATCCTATTGTTTTTTGTTATAATTTAGATTATGTGAAAAATAATTGGCATATTCCACTTACATGGGATGAATTGGCACAAAATAATAATATAAAAATAGGCATGACGGATTTTATGGTTGCGTCAGCAGCTGCAAATGTATTATATTCTTTAAGTGAAGATAAAAATGTAGAAAATACAATGATGTTAATGCAACAGATTCATCCTAAAGTAGTTCGCTATGCTAAATATTTATCTACGCCTGTACGTATGGTTGGCATGGGCGAAGCTGATATAGCTGTATCAGTTCAAAGTGAAGCTATACGATATATAAATGATAATTATCCGTTGAATATCATTTATCCTAAAGATGGAACAGCTTATCAATTAACAGCAGTAGGTATAGTTAAAGATAGTAAACAACAAGTGGAAGCTAATCACTTTATTAAATGGTTATTGGGCGATGATGTTCAAATAAGTTTACAAAAAAATCGTTATTATTATGTGCCAACAAATTATACATCTTTGACGTATAAAGAATTTGCTGGTAAAAATATAAAATTTTTAGCTAAAAATAATGTCTTTGATGATAATGCTAGAAATGCTATTTTAGATGAATGGGTAACAAATATACGTTTAAAAAATTAAAATAATTAAAAGGGCTTGGGCTCAGGAGGAGAAAATATGTTAAAAGCTGGATTTATAAGTTTAGGTTGTTCTAAAAACTTAGTAGACACAGAAGTGATGCTAGGTATTTTAGCCAAAAATAATATAGAAATTACATCTGAACCAGCAAAAGCTGATATTTTGATTGTAAATACATGTACTTTTATTCAGTCTGCTAAAGAAGAATCAATTACAACTATTTTAAATATGGCAGAATACAAACAAGAGGGCAAAGGAAAATGTCGTTCTTTAATTATCGCTGGTTGTATGGGGCAGCGTTATGGTCAGGAATTATTAGAAGAATTTCCTGAAGTAGATGCTATTGTTGGCACTGGTGCATGGAGCCGTATTATGGAAGCTGTTGAAGCTACTATTCAAGAAAGAAAACGTGTATTGATTACAGGTGAATCTAAAGAAATTTATACAGCTTCAACACCTCGTATTTTTACTACTCCATTTTATAGTGCATATATTAAAATTGCTGAAGGTTGTAATCATCGTTGTGCATATTGTGCTATTCCGTATGTACGTGGCAATTATCGCAGTCGTACTATTGAAGATATTAAACAAGAAGTTGAAGCTTTAGCCGAAAAAGGTGTAAAAGAATTTAATATTATTGCTCAAGATACAACATACTATGGTAGAGATATTTATGGTAAGCCATCTTTAGTGGAATTATTAAAAGAATTGGTTAAGATTGAAAAAGTAAAATGGTTGCGTATACAATACGCTTATCCACATACATTTACAGATGAATTAATTGATTTGATTGCTAGTGAGGAAAAAATCTGTAATTATGTAGATTTACCATTACAGCATGCACATAATGATGTGTTAAAACGTATGCGTCGCAGTGATACAAAAGAAAGTGTAGAAGAATTATTGGACAAATTACGTACACGCATTCCAGGTGTTGTAATTCGTTCTAGCTTTATTGTTGGTTTCCCTGGAGAAACAGATTCTCAATATACTACACTTCGTAATTTTGTAGAAAAACAGCGTTTTGATAAAGTGGGTATTTTCTCTTATTCTCGTGAAGAAGGAACACCTGCTTATGATATGCCAAATCAGGTTGATGAAAATATAATGCAAGAACGCTATCATGATTTGATGAGCCTTCAAAGCAAAATTTCTGAAACTATCAATATTGAAATGGAAGGCAAAATCCTTGATGTATTGATTGAAGGTCGCGATGATGAACAGCATATGGCATATGGTCGTTCTTATCGTGAGGCTCCAGATGTAGATGGTCAAGTCTTTATCGAAGGTGATGATATCAGTCAGCCAGGTGATATTGTTAAAGTCAAAATTTTACAGGGCTTTGATTATGACGTAGTGGGTGAACGCGTAGACGTATAAATAATTTAATTGGAGATGAGTTTTAGATGATAGTAGAAATTGTAACTACAGGTAGTGAATTGTTATTAGGGCAAGTAATCAATACGAATGTAGCATATATGTCAACTCGTCTTAATGAATTAGGTTTTGATGTAGTGTATCAAACGACTGTTGGCGATAATCATGATCGCATGAAAGAAGTATTGGAACATGCTTTGTCTAGAGCAGATATCGTCATAACTTCTGGCGGTTTAGGGCCAACACAAGGTGATATAACAAAAGAAGTATCAGCAGAGATTTTTGGACGTAAATTAAAAATCCATGCCGAAAGTAAACGACGTATGGATGAGCGTTTTGCACAAAGACATGTTGTCTGGACTGAAAATAATTTGCGTCAGGTAACACTTCCAGAAGGTGCAGAAGTATTTTTAAATTATAATGGTATAGCTTCTGGTGTTGTCTTGGAAAATAATGGTAAATATTTAATTAATTTGCCAGGGCCACCAAGTGAAATGAAAGATATGTTTGAACGCAGTCTAAAACCGTTTTTACAAAGAAAATTTGGCTTTAAGCATGTAATTGTATCTAAAGTATTAAATACTTGTGGTATAGGAGAGTCTTTATTAGAGACAAAGATAAAAGATTTGATTTTAGCCCAGTCTAATCCGACATTAGCTCTACTTATTCGACCAGAAGGGGTAATCATTCGCATCACAGCAAAGGCACAAGATAAAAAAGAAGCTGAAAAAATGATTGCTGAAGTAGAAACGCAAGTAAGAGCTCGTGTAGGTGAATATATCTATGCAGTTGATGATGAAGATATGGTAGAAGTTGTGGCTAAATTATTGAAAGATAATTGCTTGACTGTAGCTTGTGCTGAATCTTGTACTGGCGGAATGTTAGCTAGTAGATTGACATCTATTTCTGGTAGTTCTATGTATATCAAAGGCAGTATTGTTACCTATAGCAATGAAGCTAAAATGAAATTTCTCGATGTAGATAAAGATATTTTAAATACAAAGGGTGCAGTATCACTAGAAGTAGCTAAACAAATGGCTGAAGGTATAAGAAAAACTATAGGCTCTAGCCTTGGTGTGGGTATAACTGGTATAGCAGGTCCTACTGGTGGTACAGATAAAAAGCCTGTAGGTCTAGTTTATATTGCAATTGCTGGTAAAAATGGTACAGTAGTAAAAGAAAATATTTTTTCAGGCGATAGAGCACGTATACGATATCGTTCAACTCAGCAAGCATTAGAAATGATAAGACAATATATTAAAAATAAATAATGGATTATATTTCTTTGATATGAAGGAATAAAGTAAATAGGAGGACTATTTTTGGAAGAAAAAATTATTAAATTTGAAGATATGCAATTAAGTAAAAAGGTATTAAATGCTGTTCGTGATATGGGATTTGAAGAACCATCTCCAATTCAAGCACAGACAATACCTTTAGCATTAGAAGGTCACGACGTTATAGGACAAGCCCAAACAGGTACAGGTAAAACAGCAGCGTTTGGTATTCCAACTATTGAAAAGATTGATGAAAAAAATAAATATATTCAAGCTTTAGTATTGACACCAACACGTGAGCTCGCTATTCAGATTGCAGAAGAATTTAATAAAATTGGTAAATATAAACGTGTAAAAACTTTACCTGTATATGGTGGTCAGATGATAGACCGTCAAATTAGAGCTCTCCGTTTTGGCGTAAAAGTTGTAGTAGGTACTCCAGGTAGACTTATCGACCATATTCGTCGTAATACTATAAAACTTGACCATGTAAAAATGCTCATCTTAGATGAAGCTGATGAAATGCTCGATATGGGCTTTATTGAAGATATTGAAGAAATCATGTCAAATTTGGCACAAAGTGAAACTCGTCAAACTTTATTATTTTCTGCGACAATGCCAGCACCAATTGAAAAATTAGCACGTAGCTATATGCATAATCCGCAAAAAGTAATGATCAGTCGTGAACAACTCACAGTGCCATCAGTTGACCAATTATATTTTGAAACTCGTGACAAATTTGAAGGTCTTTGTCGTGTACTTGATATAGAAGATAGTGGTAAATATATCATTTTCTGCCGTACAAAGAAAAATGTTGATGATCTCCAAGCATCATTACAAGTTCGTGGTTATATGGCTGGTAGCTTACATGGTGATATGAGCCAAGCACAGCGTGACCGCGTTATGCGTCGTTTCCGTGAAGGGAAACTTGAAATTTTAATTGCAACAGATGTAGCTGCTCGTGGTATTGATATAGATGATATCAGTCATGTAATCAATTTTGACATTCCACAAGACCATGAATCATATGTACATCGTATAGGTCGTACTG
This sequence comes from uncultured Megamonas sp., assembly GCF_958438645.1. NCBI lineage: Bacteria > Bacillati > Bacillota > Negativicutes > Selenomonadales > Selenomonadaceae > Megamonas > uncultured Megamonas sp. Next base: position 19,899 of record NZ_CAUBSM010000008.1, on the reverse strand, counting down.
GTCGTGCTGGCCGTACTGGTATTGCGGTTACTTTCATTGAACCAAAAGAATATCGTCAATTAAAATTAATTGAACGCATGACAAAATCTCGCATGATACGAGGAGAACTTCCAACACCTGCTGATGTTATTGAACGTCAAAAAGAAGCAATAAAAGAACGTTTATTAAAAACATTAAATAATAATACGTATGCAGATTATCATTTAATTATTTCTGATATTGCCAATGAAGGTTTTGATTATGTAGATATTGCAGCAGCAGCTTTACAACTTTCTATTGAAGGTGTAAAAGAAAAAGAAGACAAAGTTTTAGATGAACGTTTTGAAAATACAGGTGCAGCACCTGGCATGGTACGTTTATTCTTAAATATTGGACGTAAACAAGGTATTCGCCCGCAGGATATCGTACGTACATTTGCTTCAGAAGTTGATATTCCGGGAAGTATAATCGGTGTAATCAATATTTATGATAAATTCACATTTGTAGAAGTTCCAAAAGATATAGCTGAAAAAGTAATATCTGTAATGCATAGAAATACTATTAAAGGTTATAAATTAAATATTGAACCAGCAAAAGGTAAATAATAAAAGTAAATAAAAAATAAATATAAAGTTAGCAATAAAAATAGCATTATCTTTAAAGATAATGCTATTTTTTTATTATTCTCTATGAAATTATGACTTGGATGGATTTACTTTCTAATTCAGCTTTGATGGTATCTGTGATATTATCATCAGTTATTACTATTTTTACACTGTCTTTTAAATTTAAAGGAACAACGCTATGCTTAGAAAATTTTTCACTTTCAGTCAAGACGACTACTTGTTCTGCTTGAAGAGCCATATCGCGTACAGCTTGAGCACGCATTTGGTCTTTATTGGTAAAACCTATTTTTGAGGAATAACCATCAGTGCCAATGAAAAAGAAATTTACAAAAAAATTCTCTGCACCTTGGCGAACCATAGGGCCTACCATGACTTGGGAATCAGGCTGATAAATTCCACCGAGGAGAATGATTTGAAAATTAGCTTTACCGCGAATATAGTCGGCAATAAATGCACTATTGGTGATGATGGTTAAATCTTTTTTGGATAAGGTTAAGTTTTCAGCTAAAAGAGCACAACAACTGCCATTTTCAATCATGATAGTATCGCCATCTTTTACGAGTTCAGCAGCTTTTTGAGCGATTTTGCGTTTTTCTTCATAATGATAAGCTATTCTGCCATTGATGTCATCAGTGCTACATAAAAGAGCAATACCATGTTCTCGTTTGATAATACCTTTATTTTCTAAAGCATCTAAATCTTTGCGGATAGTTACTTGAGAGACTTGTAATTTTTCTGCAAGTGCAGTTACTTCCATTTTATTTTCAGGTGAGAGTGTAAGCAATTCTAAGATTTTATTTGCTCTATTTTTCATTTTTTCATTGTAGACTCCAATCTTTAATAGAAATATTATCTATTAGTATAACATAAGCTTAAACGATTATAAAAATTAGAAAAAGGCATGGATATCATTATCTAAAAATATTTGCAAATAATCTTGTAAGTCTTCACGGTGAAGTGCAGGTTGATTTTCATAAGCGTACTTTTTATTTAAAAGATGATATTTATTTTCTCCGAATTGATGAAATGGCAATAATTGACATTGATTACTACCTACAGCGTGTAGAACTTCGCAAAATTTTTTAGCGTCTTCTAAGGAGTCGTTGAATTTTGGGATTATAGGAATTCTAGGAAGAACTGTTTTACCCATAGAGATAGCATACTTCATATTAGTTAAGATTAATTTATTATCTATGCCAGTACCTTCGAGATGTTTTTGGCTATCCCAGTGTTTTAAATCAAATAAAATATAATCTATATATTGTATGATATGCTGAAATTTTTCGGGAGTGCAAAAGCCAGTCGTCTCACAGCATGTATGTAGATTTTTTTCTTTAGCTGCGATTAATAATTCTTCGGCAAATTGAGTTTGCATGAGAAATTCGCCACCAGATAGAGTGATACCGCCATCACTTTCTTCATAAAAGACTTCATCTTGAAGCACTATATCTAAAACTTGCTGTACAGTTTTAATTTTTCCTTCACTTGTTAATGCTTTTTGTGGACATATATTTATACATTGTTTGCATAAAGTGCATTTATTAGTATCAATAAAAATATTATCATCTTTTAGGGAAATAGCTTTTACGGGACAAATTTCTAAGCAATGATGGCAATGAAGACATTTCTTCTTATCCCAGAGAATTTGGATTTTAGCTAATTGACTTTCGGGATTAGCACACCATTTACAATGCAAAGGACAACCTTTGAAAAAAACTACAGTGCGGATACCAGGGCCATCATTTATACTGAATTTTTGAATATTAAAAATTACACCTGTTTGCATATAATTAGCTTTACGCATGATAATTTCCTCGCTTAATTTTACTTTATATAAATTATATCATTTTCGTTAATAAAAATAAAACATAAAACTTTCATTTGAAAGTAAAATTATTTATTAAAATAAAAAATATTGACATATGAGTTTAAATAAGTTATTTTAATTATAGATGAAATAGATAATATTTACGAATTGAAATATTTTTTTTTTTTATACTTGTTGGAGGTATTGATTATGGAAAATAAAGCATATTTTGGCTCATTAACTGATAGAATGAAAGCTTTTCGTGAGGAAGTTTTAGATGAAAAGCCATATATTGATGCTCAAAGAGCTGTATTAGCTACACAAGTATATAGAGAAAATCAAAATCAGCCACGTGTAATGGTAAGAGCACTCATGTTACAAAAAATTTTAGAAAACATGAGCATTTATATTGAAGATAAAACTTTGATTGTAGGTAATCAGGCTACAAAAAATAAAAATGCCCCAATTTTCCCAGAATATACTATGGAGTTTGTATTAAATGAATTAGACCTTTTTGAAAAAAGAGATGGTGATGTTTTTTATATCACAGAAGAAACAAAACAGCAATTGAGAGATATAGCTCCATTTTGGGAAAATAATAATCTTCGTGCTAGAGGTGAAGCTCTTTTACCAGAAGAAGTCAGCGTATTTATGGAAACTGGTGTCTTTGGCATGGAAGGAAAATTAAATGCAGGAGATGCTCATTTAGCTGTCAATTATGAAAAAATCTTAGCTTTTGGCTTAAAAGGCTATGAAGAAAGAGTAAAAGATTTAAAAGCAAAGCTTGACCTTACTGATCCAGATAGCATTGATAAAAATATATTTTATAAGGCTGTGTTAATCGTTATTGAAGCCGTTCATCAATTTGCACAGCGTTATAGTAAATTAGCTCAAGAATTAGTCGATAAAGAAAAAGATAGTAAACGAAAAGCAGAATTATTAGAGATAAGTAGAATTTGTGCTAAAGTTCCATATGAACCAGCAACTTCTTTTTATGAAGCAGTGCAATCTGTATGGTTTATTCAATTGATTTTACAGATTGAATCCAATGGTCATTCTTTGAGCTATGGCAGATTTGACCAATATATGTATCCTTACTATATAAAAGATATTCAAGAAAAAGTCATAATCAAAGATGAAGCTTTAGAACTTTTGACTTGTTTATGGATAAAAACTTTAACAATTAATAAAGTGCGTTCTCAAGCTCATACTTTAAGTTCAGCAGGTTCACCAATGTATCAAAATGTCACTATCGGTGGACAAACTCCAGACAAAAAAGATGCTGTCAATGAATTGAGTTTTGTGGTATTGCAATCTGTAGCACAGACTAGACTTACACAGCCAAACTTAACAGTTCGTTATCATAAAAATATCAATAAAAAATTCTTTGATGATTGTATTGAAGTTATGAAATTAGGTTTTGGTATGCCTGCTTTAAATAATGATGAAATCATCATTCCATCTTTTATCAATTGGGGTGTAAAAGAAGAAGACGCTTATAATTATAGTGCTATTGGTTGTGTAGAAACTGCTGTTCCAGGAAAATGGGGCTATCGTTGTACTGGTATGTCTTATATAAATTTCCCAAGAGTGCTTCTTTGTGCTATGAATGATGGTGTGGATTTAACTACAGGAAAACGCTTCACTAAAGGCTATGGCTATTTTAAAGATATGAAGAGCTATGAAGAATTATTATCTGCATGGGATAAAACTGTACGTGAAATGACTCGTTATAGTGTTATTGTCGAAAATGCTATTGATAAAGCTTCTGAGCGAGATGTGCCAGATATTTTATGTTCTGCACTTACTGATGATTGTATTGGTAGAGGAAAAACTATCAAAGAAGGCGGTGCAGTATATGATTTCATATCTGGACTTCAAGTCGGTATTGCCAATATGGCAGACTCTTTAGCTGCAATTAAAAAATTAGTTTTTGAAGAAAAGAAAATCACACCAACTCAACTTTGGAGTGCTATTTTAGATGATTTCCAATCTGATGAAAATAAAAAAATTCAAGCAATGTTGATTGATGAAGTGCCAAAATATGGTAATGATATTGATTATGTAGATAATCTAGTAGTAGAAGCTTATGATTCTTATTTAGATGAAATCAAAAAATATCCAAATACTCGTTATCATAGAGGCCCAATCGGTGGCATTCGCTATGGCGGTACATCTTCAATCAGTGCTAATGTAGGTCAAGGTATGGGAACAATGGCAACACCTGATGGAAGAAATGCTTATGAACCACTTGCGGAAGGTTGTAGCCCTGCACATAATGCAGATAAAAATGGACCAACAGCTGTATTTAAATCTGTAGCTAAATTGCCTACAGAAAAAATAACTGGTGGAGTGTTATTAAATCAAAAAATGACACCGCAAATGCTTTCTACAGAAGAAAATAAACAAAAATTAGAAATGTTAATTCGTGCTTTCTTCAATAGATTGCATGGATATCATGTTCAATATAATATCGTATCGAGAGAAACTTTAATTGATGCACAAAAACACCCAGAAAAACATAAAGATTTAATCGTACGCGTAGCAGGTTATAGTGCCTTTTTCAATGTTTTGTCTAAGAAAACTCAAGATGATATCATCGGCAGAACTGAACAATGTTTATAATTTTAAATTGAATTTTTATTGAAATATGAAAAAGACTCAAATTAGTGTAAATGCTGATTTGAGTCTTTTTGTTTATAAATTTATAGATATAAAATTTTGATGATATAATAAATTTGCAGTTTAGATGATTAAATTTTATAATATAGTTTAATCTATATTGGAGGTTAGATGAAATATGGGATATATAATCAAGCGAATTTTTAACGCATTTATTGTTTTATGGATAGTTATAACGATAACTTTTTTTCTAATGCATGCTATACCAGGAGGGCCTTTTACGGCAGAAAAATCTTTACCTCCATATGTATTACATAGTATAGAAGAAAGATATAAATTAAATGATCCTTTATATAAGCAGTATGGTGATTATTTATGCAATTTAGTACAAGGCGATTTAGGACCATCATTTAAATATCCAGGTCGTAGTGTAAATGATATCATCAAAGACGGTTTTCCAGTATCATTTAAATTGGGTATAGAAGCAATTTTAATAGCAATTATCATCGGTATACCAGCGGGAATATTAGCAGGTGTGAAAAAAGATAAATGGCAAGATAGGGCAGTTAATTTTTTTACGACTTTAGGTGTTGCTGTGCCTAGTTTTGTTGTGGCGGCATTACTTATATATGTATTATCGACAAAATTACATTTATTGCCGGCTGCTATGTGGAATGGTTGGCGATATGAAATCATGCCAGCTTTAGCTTTATCAGGAATGCCAATGTCATTTATCGCTAGATTGACGCGTTCTAGTATGTTGGATATTTTATCACAAGATTATATAAAAACAGCGAGAGCCAAAGGTTTATCATGGAGCAGAGTCTTGATAAAACACGCTTTGCCCAATTCATTAATTCCTGTAGTAACTTATTTAGGACCAATGACAGCTAGTATTTTGACAGGTAGCTTCGTCATTGAAACTATTTTTGCGATACCAGGATTGGGGCAATATTTTGTAACTAGTATTTATAATCGAGATTATACTGTAATTTTAGGTGTAACAATTTTTTATAGTGTGATTGTAATTGTTTTAAATATGGTAGTGGATTTACTTTATCCATTATTAGACCCACGCATTAAAATCGGTGAAGAAAAAGGTGAATGAAGATGATAAATAAAGATTTATTTGTTCCTTTAGAGCGAGAAATTTTGCAGGTGCAAAAAAAAGAAGAAACTTTGGGATATTGGCAAGATGCGTGGATTAGATTAAAGAAAAATAAAATGGCTTTGTTGGGATTAATTATTATCGTATGCTTGATAGTTGTAGCTATTTTGGGCCCTATTTTTTCTAGCCATACTTATGATGAACAGAATTTGATGATGACGAATAGTTCTCCAAGTTGGGAGCATTGGTTTGGTACGGATAATTTGGGGAGAGATATTTTTATTCGCGTGTTATATGGTGCGAGAATTTCTCTAGCTATTGGTATAGTGGCTAGTTTATTAAATCTTTTTATTGGTGTAATCTATGGCGGAATAGCAGGTTTTTGCGGTGGCAAGATTGACCGCATAATGATGAATATTGTCGATATTTTATATAGTGTACCGACTTTGTTATATGTGATTTTATTGATGGTAATTTTAAAACCGGGACTTATAAATATTTTTATTGCTTTAGGTATTGGTTATTGGCTACAAATGGCAAGAATTGTGCGTGGTCAAATTTTATCGATGAAGGAACAAGAATTTATTTTGGCAGCTAGAACAATAGGTGTATCGAAAAAAAGAATTTTATTTAGACATTTATTGCCAAATGCTATGGGTGCAATCATTGTAACAATGACATTAGCTATTCCTGATGCAATATTTACAGAAGCTTTTTTGAGTTTTATCGGACTTGGTGTTTCTGCACCGATGGCTAGTTGGGGCGTTTTAGCGTCAGAGGGCGTAAATAATTTGCGTGCATATCCTTTTCAATTATTTTTTCCAGCAGTAGCTATCAGTGTCACTATGTTGGCTTTTAACTTTTTAGGTGATGGTCTGCGAGATGTTTTAGACCCTAAGATGCGTCGTTAAAATAGTGAAGAAATGAGTGTTTATCATGGAAGAAAATAAAGAAATTTTACAAGTAAAAGATTTAGCAGTTGCTTTTCAAACTTATCGAGGAAAAGTAAAAGCAGTACGCAATGTCAGCTTTGATTTAAAAAGAGGACAAGCTTTGGGAATAGTGGGCGAGTCAGGCTGTGGAAAATCAGTGACGGCTCATGCTATCATGGGTTTGTTGCCTAAGGAAAATAGTATTATTGAAAATGGTCAGATTTTATGGCAAGGTCAAGATTTAGTCAATTTTCAAGATGAAGATTTAGCCAAAATTCGTGGCAATAAAATTGCGATGATATTCCAAGACCCGATGACATCTTTAAATCCTGTACTTACGATTGGTATGCAGATAAAAGAAGTTTTGTTTTTGCATAAACAATTATCGGATAAAGAAGCGACAGAAAAAGCTGTAGAATTATTAAATTTAGTAGGGATACCATTTGCCCAAAAAAGATTAAAAGATTATCCCCATCAATTCAGTGGCGGTATGCGTCAACGTGTGATGATTGCAATGGCACTTGCCTGTGAGCCAGAATTATTGATAGCAGATGAGCCAACAACAGCTCTTGATGTAACTGTGCAGGCACAAATTTTAGATTTATTGAAATCCTTACAAGAAAAATTGAATATGTCCATCATTATGATATCGCATGATTTAGGGGTTATTGCCAATATTTGCGATGAAGTAGCAGTTATGTATGCAGGGCAAATTGTAGAAAAAGCAAATGTTGATGATTTGTTTTATCATGCACATCACCCTTATACGAGAGGCTTATTAAAATCTTTACCTCATTTAAATTTAAATAAAGAAGATAAATTATATGTGATCGATGGACAGCCACCAGATTTAAAAGAAAGTATTGATTATTGTCCATTTGTCAAACGCTGTACAAAAGCAATGAAAATTTGTATGCAGTTGATGCCAGAAAAGACACAATTAAATAAAGATCATTATGTAAAATGTTGGTTGGAGCATGAATTTGCACCCAAAGAGAATAGGAAGGAATTTTGATGAATTTATTAGAAGTCAAAAATCTACATAAAGATTTTGTAGTGAAGCGTTCTTTTTGGGGAAGACCAAAACAGATTTTGAAAGCAGTAAATGATGTCAGTTTTTCTATAGAAGAGGGAAAAACATTAGGTCTTGTAGGTGAGTCAGGCTGTGGAAAATCAACTACAGGCAGGACTATTATCGGATTGTATAAACCGACAAAAGGCAAAATCATATTTGCAGGCAAAGATATTTCACAAAATAAAGAGATGACAAAAGATATTCAAATGATATTTCAAGATCCATATGCTTCATTAAATCCAAGAATGACAGTGGCAGATATCATTGAAGAGCCTTTGCTTGTGCATAATTTATATACAGATAAAAAACAAAGACAAGAGCGTATCTATGAATTGTTGGAATTAGTGGGATTGAGTAAAGAGCAGGCAAACCGTTTTCCTCATGAATTCAGTGGTGGACAAAGACAGCGTATCGGTATAGCTAGAGCACTTGCTTGTGAACCTAAACTGATTATTTGCGATGAGCCGATTTCGGCACTTGATGTATCTATTCAAGCACAAGTCGTAAATTTGCTAGAAAAATTACAGCATGAATTAGGTTTGACATATTTATTTATCGCTCATGATTTAGCTATGGTGCGTTATATCAGCCAAAAAGTAGCAGTTATGTATCTAGGGCAAATTGTAGAACTTGCTGATACAGAAGCTTTATATACAAATCCTCTACACCCATATACAAAAGCTTTGTTATCTTCAATTCCATTGCCAGATCCACAAAAAGAAAAACATAAACAGCGAATTATCTTGCAAGGTGAATTGCCAAGTCCGTTAAATCCGCCAAAAGGTTGTCCATTCAATACGCGTTGCCCAAAAGCTAAAGAAATTTGCGGACAGAAATTACCTGAAATGAAAATGATAAATAACAGATATGTACGTTGTCATCTTTATGATGAATAAGTAAAAAGCACTATAGTTTTTATGCTATAGTGCTTTTTTGTAGTATAGATAGATAAAATAAATTATTTTTTTTCGTTTAATTCAAAGATGATATCGCGAATTTGAGCAGCTCGTTCAAATTCTAAGTTGCGAGAAGCTTCTTGCATTTCTTTAGTTAAAGAAAGAATTAATTTCTTCTTTTCTTTAGCAGTCATTTTCAATTTTTTCTTTGGTTTTTCAGCATCATAACTTGCTTTTTCTTCTGCAACCATAGTAGTCTCAATGAGATTTTTTATTTTCTTTTGAATTGTCTTCGGTGTTATATGATGTTCTTGATTATATTTATCTTGGACTTCTCGACGACGCATAGTTTCATCAATGGCTTTTTGCATAGAATCGGTGATGCGGTCGGCGTACATGATTACTTTACCATGAGCATTTCTAGCAGCACGACCGATTGTCTGAATGAGAGATGTCTCTGAACGCAAGAAGCCTTCTTTATCAGCATCTAAGATAGCTACTAAAGAAACTTCTGGCATATCTAATCCTTCACGCAATAAGTTAATCCCTACGAGTACATCAAATTTTCCTAAACGCAAATCGCGAATGATTTCTGCTCTTTCAATAGTGGCAATATCAGAATGAAGATAACGAACTTTGATACCCATTTCTTTTAAATAATCAGTGAGATTTTCAGCCATTTTTTTAGTTAAAGTAGTGATGAGCACGCGTTCATTTTTCTTAGTGCGGATTTTTATTTCTCCAAGTAAATCGTCCATTTGCCCTTCAAGTGGGCGAATTTCTATTTCAGGATCTAATAAACCTGTTGGGCGGATTATCTGTTCTACTACTTGATTTGCTTGTGCTAATTCAAATGGTGCTGGTGTAGCAGAAACATAGATTATCTGATTGATATGATCGAGAAATTCTTCAAAGCGTAAAGGGCGATTATCAAAGGCAGAAGGCAGACGAAAACCATTAGCAACAAGTGATTCTTTGCGTGAGCGGTCGCCTGCATACATGGCTTTTATCTGGGGTATAGTAACATGAGATTCATCAATGACGATTAAAAAATCATCAGGGAAATAATCAAGAAGTGTATAAGGAGCTTCACCAGCTTTTCTGCCTGTCAAATGGCGTGAATAATTTTCGATGCCAGAGCAATATCCCATTTCTTCCATAGTTTCTAAATCATAATTTGTGCGTTGTTTTAAACGTTGAGCTTCTAAGAGTTTATTATCATCTTCAAGGATTTTTAATTGCTGTTGAAGCTCTTCTTGTATGGAGTCGATAGCTTCTTTCATATGTTCTTTAGAAGTTACATAGTGAGAAGCAGGGTAAATTAAAATATGTTTGCGTTGACCATAGACTTCACCAGTTAGAGTATCTACTTCTAAAATGCGGTCGACTTCATCACCAAAAAGTTCAATGCGGATGGCTCTATCACTATAACCAGCAGGAAAAATTTCAATGACATCGCCACGAACACGGAATTTACCACGGTCAAAATTTATATCATTGCGTTCATATTGAATAGAAACCAATTTTCGTAAAATATCATCACGAGGATATTCTTGACCTTCGCGCACAGATAAGACTAAATCATAATAATCTTCTGGTGAACCTAAGCCATAGATACAAGATACACTAGCAACAATGATGACATCACGACGTTCAAATAAAGAACAAGTTGCAGAATGGCGAAGTTTATCGATTTCATCATTGATGGAAGAATCTTTTTCGATATAAGTATCTGTTTGGGCAATATAAGCTTCTGGTTGGTAATAATCATAGTAACTGACAAAATATTCTACAGCGTTATGCGGAAAAAATTCTTTAAACTCACTAGCTAACTGTGCAGCTAGCGTTTTGTTATGAGCAATAACGAGTGTAGGTTTTTGGACTTTTTCAATTAATTTAGCAATAGTAAAAGTCTTTCCTGTACCTGTAGCACCTAATAAAACTTGCGATGTTTGACCATTTTGAATGCCTTGAGCTAGAGCTTCAATCGCTTGAGGTTGGTCGCCTGTAGGTTCAAAAGGTGCTTCTACTTTAAAGGAAATTTTATTTTCAGTTTGTAATGTATTTAATTTTGGTATGTGTACCATAAAATCATCTCACTTATAATATTAATATTTAGCTTTAATGATAAATGGAGAAGAATATTTTTTCAATATCATGATATAATTATTTTAATAAATTAAGAAAAGAGGTTATAAAAGTGATTTTTGGCAATATTAAATACGCAGATAAATATGATTTTTTGACAGAAAAAATAAAAGCTTGTTTCACTTATGCAAAAGAACATGATTTAGCTACATATGAAAAAGGTAGTTATAAAATAAATGGCGATGAGTTTTTTGTTAATATCGAAAACTATGCTACAGTAAAACGTGAAGAGCGTTTTTGGGAAGCACATAAAAAATATATTGATGTGCATGTGATTATTGAAGGTAAAGAAAGTATTGATGTGAACTTTTGCGATGATATGCAAATAAAATCATTTGATGAAAATCGCGATTTTGTGGAATTAACAGGTGAAGAAAAAGCTACTGTTAACTTAATCAACAAAGGTGATTTTTTAATTTGTTATCCAGAAGATGCTCATCGCACTGCTATTATTTGTCAACAAAGTCAAACTATAAAAAAAGCTATCTTTAAAATCAAATTATAAGAAAAAAATAGCATGCTTAGGATAATACTTAAGCATGCTATACGCATAATAATAAAACAATATAATGATTAGTTTGGAATTTTGAGCAATGATTACCTTATGTTTGCTGAAGACATAAAGTAAAACCGATAAATAAAAAACCCCTTTTCGCTTTGAAAAGAGGTGAATAGACGAATTGAGTAAATTTAAAAATTTACTGTCTAATCTCCTCCCCATCGCTCGCAGGTATGGCAATTAAAATAAATCAATTGCACACGGTGATTGTTAATCAGGCAGTTCTCCTGACTCGAGTTCATTACTATATCCAAGCCTTCCCAGTTTCCCAGTGACATATTTTGGATAAGTTCCCTCATACAGTGGCGGGACCGTTTCAGATTAGTGAATAATCACGTACTGAATTCCCTATTAAGTCCAAATGGACACCTGATTCATTGAACTATATTCAGTTCTTTTTTAGAATATCACTATATAGAATTTGTGTCAATACTCTATATAAAATAATTATCTTAAAATTATTTTAATTTATCGTTGACAAATATATAAAATAAAAAGTATAATAAAGGCGACAAGTTGATAATGAAACCTTATAGGTGCATATTTATGCTTAATAGGGAAGACGGTTAAAATCCGGCACGGTCCCGCCGCTGTAAAGAGGAGCAAACTTCATGAATGTCACTGGGAAACTGGGAAGGCGAAGTGAGCAATGATACTGAGTCAGAAGAACTGCCTATAAGAAGCATCGTCGTTTGACCTGCGAGAGACGGGGAGAGATGTAGTAGAATGTATATGTTTTTTATACATGTAAATTCTGATTATAATTTTCTACCGTTTTTCATATATTGTTTATGAAAAGCGGTTTTTCTGTTTATAGAGATAATCCATGAAGATGGCTCATGATTATCTTAAGCAAGTGCCATCGATGTATCATATTAATTTGTTGTAAATTATGTTTAATTTACTGAAAAATTTAATCATTATTATGATTAGCATAAATGCTTGAATAATTTAATAAAAATGGTAAATAATATTTGGGGAATATATATTACCAATCCAGCCATCACTAAATTTAGTGATGGCTTTTTTATAAATTTTATATTTAATATCTAGGTAGGAGGAACTCGAACCATTTATTAGATATATAAGAGTATTTATTAACTATTCAATAATAGTATTAAATTATCCCCTTAAATGAAAATGCAGAAGTAGAGAAGGGAAATTATTATATATGGAACAAGATAAAACACTTGGCGAAGAAATTCGACAAGAAGAACAACAAGAACAAGATATTCCTGCTGTTACTTTTGATGAGTTTGAAATTCCTTCATATGAAGAATGGAAAGAAGCTGTAGTGGTATTATTAAAGGGAAAACCTTTTGAAAAAAGTATGTTTACTAAAACTTATGAAGGTATTACATTAAACCCTATTTATCGTATGGAAGATTTGGAAGGGTTAACTCATAATAAGACTTATCCAGGAATGGAAAGTAATTTACGTGGAGCTAATGCTAGTGGTTATATACATAAACCATGGACAATAGCTCAAAAGTGTGATGCTAAAACTCCTAGTGAAGCCAATGAAATGGTAAAATATGAATTATTAAAAGGTTCAACAGCTGCAAGTGTAGTTTTGGATACAGCAACACGTAAAGGTTATGATGTAGATACAGCTAATAAAGAAGAAATCGCAGATATTGGTGTTTCTTTATCGACTTTATCAGATGTAAATAAATTATTAGATGATGTTGATTTAGAAAAATTTGAAATTGATATTTATGCAGGTGCTTCTAATATAGCATTACTTTCTGCTGTTGCAGTGGTGTGTGAACAGAAAAAATTATCACTAAAAAAACTTCATGGTGCTATTACAGCAGATCCTATTGGAGAATTAGCTTTAGATGGAAAGCTTACACGACCTCTTGATGAATATTATGATGAAATGGCTCATAGTATTTGTTGGGCAGAAAAATTTGCACCAGAATTAAAGACTGTAGTAGTAAATACAGATGTTTATCACAATGGTGGTGCAAATGATATCCAAGAAGTAGCATATGCCATGAATGAAGCTGTAACATATATGAAATCTATGGAACGACGTGGCATTGATGTGAATACTTTTTGTCGTCATTTACGTTTTCATTTTAGTATAGGTGCAAATTTTTTTATGGAAATTGCTAAATTACGCAGTGTGAAAATGATTTGGGCTCAAATTGTTAAAAATTGTGGTGGAGATGATATAGCTCAAAAAATTAATGTATATGTAAGTACATCGTCTTTTTGTCAAACAGTATATGATCCTTATGTAAATTTACTTCGTGCAGCTACACAATCATTTTCTGCTGTTGTTGGTGGTATGGATGGTATGTTTGTAAAGCCATTTGACCATTGTATACGTCCTAGTGATGAATTTTCTCGTCGTATTGCACGAAATATTCAAATTATGGAGCAACATGAATTTAATTTTATTCAACCAATAGACCCTGCTGGTGGTAGTTGGTATCTTGAACCATTGACAGAAGAGTTTACTCAAAAGGCTTGGGCAAAATTTCAAGAAATTGAAGCTCATGGTGGTTTAATAAAAGCTTTAGAAAATAATACTGTACAGATAGCTATTAATGAAGTATTACAAGCTCGTTTTAAAAATTTAGCAACAAGAAAAGATCGTGCTGTTGGTAATAATATGTATCCAAATATGACTGAAAAATTATTGGAAGTACCAGAAATTGATTTTGATAAAATTATAGCAGATAGAAAAATGGCACTTAAAGTTAATGTAAAAGTACGTGATAATGATTATGTTAAATTATTATTATCGGAAATTAGTAAACGTGATTTTAGTGAACATGGTTCATTAATAAATACAGTTAAACAGACTATTAAAGCGGGTGCCACTTTAGGTGAAATATCTACAGCACTTACAGGAGAGGCGACAGGTGAAGTTATAGAAGCTATTTTGCCACATCGCTGGACTGAAAGATATGAACAACTTCGTCATCGCACAGAAAAGTATCTAGAAAAAACAGGGGAAAATGTAAATATTTTCCTTGCTAATATGGGACCTATTCCACAGCATAAAGCACGTGCAGATTTTGTTACTTCATTTATGCAAGTAGCAGCATTTAATGTACTTACTAATAATGGTTTTCCAACAGTAGAAGAAGCTGTACAAGCAGCTATTGATTCAAATGCTGATGTAGCTATTGTTTGTTCTACAGATTCAACTTATTCAGAACTCGCACCAGCTGTTACTTCTGGTATTAAGGCTGTAAAACCTAGTATGAAAGTTTTTTTAGCAGGTGCACCAACACCAGAATTAAAAAAAGCATGCGATGAAGCGGGTATGGACGATTATATAAGTGTTCGTTCTAATTGCTATGAAACTTTACTTCGTATGCAAAAAGAAAAGGGGATGATTGAATAATGTCTAAAATACCAGATTTTACACAAATTCCTTTTCAGCAAGCAATACAGAGTGAGGTCGCTTTTGCTAAATGGAAAGAAAGTTTAAAAGCAGAAACTGGAAAATCTTTTGAGGAAAATTTTTATCGCACTATGGAGCAAATAGATGTAGCACCACTTTATGATGAAAATGTTTATAAAGATTGTAATCATTTAGATTTTGTAGCAGGTATTCCACCATTTTTGCGTGGTCCATATGCAACTATGTATGTAACAAGACCATGGACAGTACGACAATATGCAGGTTTTTCTACAGCAGAAGAATCAAATGCTTTTTATCGTAGAAATCTTGCAGCTGGGCAAAAAGGTTTATCTATTGCTTTTGACTTAGCAACACATAGAGGCTATGATTCAGACCATCCTCGTGTAGTAGGAGATGTTGGTAAAGCAGGAGTAGCAGTTGACTCTATTTTAGATATGGAAATATTATTTAAAGGCATTCCACTTGATCAGATGTCAGTATCCATGACTATGAATGGTGCAGTACTTCCTATCATGGCTTTTTATATTTTGGCTGGTGAAGAACAAGGTGTAGATAAAGCTGTTATGGCAGGTACTATTCAAAATGATATTTTAAAAGAGTTCATGGTACGTAATACTTATATTTATCCACCAGCAGCTTCAATGAGAATTATTGGTGATATTTTTGAGTATACTTCTAAATATATGCCTAAATTTAATAGTATATCTATTTCTGGTTATCATATGCAAGAAGCAGGTGCAACAGCAGATATTGAATTAGGTTATACATTAGCTGATGGTCTTGAATATTTGCGTACAGGTACAGAACATGGATTAACCATTGACCAATTTGCACCACGATTATCTTTCTTTTGGGCTATGGGGAAAAATTATTTCATGGAAATTGCTAAAATGCGTGCTGGTCGTATGCTTTGGGCTAAAATTGTCAATTCTTTTCATCCTAAAAAGACAAAATCTATGGCTTTACGTACACATTCTCAGACTTCTGGTTGGAGTCTTACAGAACAAGATCCATTTAATAATATTACTCGAACTTGTATTGAAGCTATGGCAGCAGCTCTTGGTCATACACAATCTTTACACACAAATGCACTAGATGAAGCTATAGCTCTTCCTACAGACTTTTCAGCTCGTATTGCTCGTAATACGCAATTATACATTCAAGATGAAACTAAAGTATGTAAGGTAATTGACCCATGGGGTGGTTCGTATTATGTAGAATTTTTAACAAATCAACTCATTAAAAAAGCTTGGGCACATATTCAAGAAATTGAAGCTCTCGGCGGTATGTCTAAAGCAATTGATACAGGTCTGCCTAAAATGCGTATAGAAGAAGCAGCAGCACGTCGTCAAGCTCATATTGATTCTGGTAGTGAAAAAATTGTTGGCGTAAATTATCTTCGCTTAGATAAAGAAGATCCACTTGATATTTTAGAAGTTGATAATACAGCAGTTCGTTTAGCTCAGATTGAAAGACTTAAAAAATTACGTGCAAATCGTGATAATGACAAAGTTCGTTCTTGTCTTGAAGCTATCACTCGTTCTATGGAAACAGGTGAAGGTAACTTATTAGAATTAGCTGTAGAAGCAGCAAGAGCACGTGCATCTAAAGGTGAAATTTCTGATGCAGTAGAAAAAGTTTGTGGTAGACATAAAGCAATTATTCGTTCTATATCTGGTGTATATAGTAGTGAATTTAGTGATGATGATGTTATTAAAGAAGTTCGTGATATGACAGATAAGTTTGAAGTGGAATATGGTCGTCGTCCTCGTATCTATATTGCTAAAATGGGACAAGATGGTCATGATCGTGGAGCAAAAGTAATTGCTACTGCTTTTGCTGATATGGGTTATGATGTTGATATTGGTCCATTATTCCAAACACCAGAAGAAGCTGCTCAAGATGCTGTTGATAATGATGTGCATATTGTAGGTATGAGTTCCTTGGCAGCTGGTCATAAAACTTTAATGCCACAACTCATTGAAGAATTGAAAAAACGTGGTCGTGAAGATATTATGGTAGTAATTGGTGGGGTAATACCTGCTCAAGATTATGATTTCTTATATGAACATGGTGCTGCTGCCATTTTTGGACCAGGTACGATAATTCCTGTTTGTGCAAAAAAAGTATTGGAGCTTCTTAACAAACGTCTGGAGGACTAATGTTATGACTGATACGTATAAGCCTTCATGGAGACCTGATAATAATGATGATAAATTTGCCTGTAGAGTTATGCGAGGTGTAGAAGGTGGACATGATGGTATGAGTGAACAAAATAAAACTGAACATCATGTAAATAAACCTAAAATAGTTAAACGAGTAAAATTAACAGTAGATGATTATGTTAAAGGTATTTTAGCTGGAAATCGTATGATTTTATCAAGAGCTATTACTTTAATTGAAAGTAATGCAAGTGTACATTTTGCTATGGCACAAGAAGTAATTCAAAAAATTTTACCCTATACTGGAAAATCTATGCGAATTGGAATTACAGGTGTACCAGGTGCAGGTAAATCTACTTTAATTGAAGCTTTAGGAACTAAATTATGTCAACAAGGGCATAAAGTAGCAGTATTGGCAGTAGACCCATCTAGTACAGTTACACGTGGTAGTATCTTAGGGGATAAAACTAGAATGGAGCAGTTATCAAGAGAGCCAAATGCTTTTATTCGACCATCACCATCTGGAGGTACTTTGGGAGGATTAACACGTAAAAGTAGAGAAACATTACTTTTATGTGAAGCTGCTGGTTATGATACAATCTTAGTGGAAACGGTAGGCGTAGGACAAAGTGAAACGACAGTACGTTCTATGGTAGATTTTTTCCTTTTAGTTGTATTAACAGGTGCTGGTGATGAATTACAGGGCATGAAAAAAGGTGTTATGGAATTAGCTGACGCTATTTTAGTAAATAAAGCTGATGGAGATAATAAGCAAAGAGCATTGGTGACTCGTGCAGAATATGAACGTATTTTGCAATTTTTGCGACAAGCAACAGAGCACTGGACTACACATGCTTATACTTGTTCAGCATATACAGGTGAAGGAATTATGGATTTTTGGCAAAATGTTGTGAAAGTTTTTATGAAACAAGGTTTTGCTAATGGTGTTTTGAAGGAACGTCGAAAACAACAAACGATTTCTTGGGTGTATACTATGATAGAAGAACATTTGCATAATTTATTTTATCGTTGTCCAGAGATTATAAAAAACAAAGGAAAAATTGAAGAAGATGTAATTAATGGAAAATTATCTGCAACACTAGCAGTGCAACAGTTGATAGATAAATTTGCTAATGCTGATATTAATGAAAATAGTTTAAGAAACTTATCTCCATTTGATTTAAAATGAATAATAAAGGCGTATCCTTAGGGATTACGCCTTTATTTATAAATGAAGAAAGGATTTTTAAGATATGGATTATAAATTACCAAAAGGTTATGTTGATTTAATTGAGAAAAAATATAATTTAAAAGTATTAGATAATCATTATATTTTAGTAGATAAAAATTTTCAAAGATATAATATGATGATTGATGTACAGTTTAATGATAAAATGTTAAAAGTTTTTAAAGAAAAATATGCACAGGAAAAATCAAAAAACCATGTAGCTTGGGAAGAAAGAAAACAAACAAAAAGTATTCGTTTTTATGCAGAAGTAGGTAATAATATTTTATTATTATGGGATTCTTTACAAGAAAAATAAAAATAACCACTATCTAGCCCAATTTTTTATTAGATAGTGGTTATTTTTATATAATAAGAAGGTGAATATCTATGATAATTGATATTGAAAATTGGAGAAGTATACATAAGTTTAAGCAGAATAAGTAACAAAAGATTTAATTAAAAAATTTTAGAAGCTGGACGATAAGCTCCTTCTGCTAAGAATAGACAACCATGGTATTTTATAGTGGTTATGGATAAATCAAAACAAGAATGTATGCAGATTTTAAATTAAGGAATAACTAGGGAATTAATGCAATCATTATTACCTAATTATGTTAACTATATCAATAGTGCTCAAAATAGTTTTAAAATTATGCAAGAAGCTACAGTACTTATTTTTGTAATAAATACATCATCTAAAGAATATAGAAAATTCTTGAGTTTTGAGGAACATATTGCTGAAATTTGTGATATTCAAGCAATATGTGCAAGTATTGAAAATATGTTATTAACTGTTAACAATTTAAGATTAGGAAGTTTATGGATAGGAGATATTTTCTTTGTATATCCAGAATTAAAACATTGGTTAAATAAAAAGGGTGAAATAATAGATTATATTGCATTATTGGGTTATGCTGATGAAAAACCTGTAGTTAGACCACGAAAAGATTTTGATAAAATTGTTCAATGACGTGAATAAATATAACCACTATTATAGTATAATGTTAAAGATATAATTTCATACTAAATAGTGGTTTTATTTATTTAAATCATTTTTATTAAGATTATTCCTATGAGCATAGTTATTAAACCGATAATACCTAAAGGTTTAATGCGTAGACCGAAAAATAATTTATCAATAATTGTAGTTAATAGTAAACCACAAGCACCAAATAAGGCATAAGCAATGCTTAAATCCATGATGCTAATAACGTAAGCTAAACATAAAAACGCAAATCCGACTAAACTGATTGCCAAAAATCCATATAATTTATATTTAAATCCTTGAGACTTTTTTAGACAAATATTAGCCAATACCTGAACCTCCCACGACTAAAGTCGCAGGGTTCTCGGTCAAGTATTCTAACGAATA
>NZ_CAUBSM010000007.1:0-85369 GCF_958438645.1 uncultured Megamonas sp. | reverse complement strand
GCCGAAAGTACTTGCATGGAGACGTGCTGGGAGGATAGGAAGTTGCCAGTTAGAGCCTTAGGCTCAATATAATGGAATATGGCGGCTATGGTGAAGCGGTCAACACGGCGGATTGTGGCTCCGTTATTGCGTGGGTTCGATCCCCACTAGTCGCCCCATTACCTTACAGGGGTATAGCTCAATTGGTAGAGTAGTGGTCTCCAAAACCATTGGTTGTGGGTTCAAGTCCTACTGCCCCTGCCATTATAGCTTTACTAGAGTAGATAGCCTAAGCTTTTCTCTTTTGATAATTTTAAATTTCATAATACGACATGGAGCGATACTCAAGAGGCTGAAGAGGACGGTTTGCTAAATCGTTAGGCGGTTCGCCGTGCGAGAGTTCGAATCTCTCTCGCTCCGCCACTTTAAAACTATTGCGATATTAGAATTTCTAATATCGCTTTTTGTATTTTATTGACTATAATCAGAAAAATAGTTATGATAGAAATAGGGCATATACTTTTCATTATTTTTGTTATTTTAATTAAAGGAGGTAAATATCATGAAAATATTGAAAATAACAACTAATTATTTTATGATGTTATTTATGGCTTGCGTATTTGTTTTAGGTTTTGCTAATATGCATTGTGTAGAAGCAGCAGATTTATATACTCCTACAAATTATTGGAATGATGATAAAAATTATCCATTAGCTTTTGCTCAAAATGGCGTAAGTAGATATGTTGATTTATCTTCAGCTAAAATTATTGAACAAAAAGAAAATGTTGAAGAGAATTCAAAAACGACAGTATTTGCGTATGACGTTATAATGGTTAATGGTGATATTACTACAAAGTTTAGTTATAAGACGATGATAAGATTTATAAATGATGAATTTTATATTGCTAGTGCAAGAGCAAATGGTGATGGATGGTTTCAATTGAGTGATCGTTCTTTTGATCAACCACAATATAATGCTACTTTGATTTTAGCGGACTATTTTGGTGTTGATAAATAATAAAAAATAAAGGAAAAGGCAGTTTATGAAATAAATCATAAACTGCTTTTTTTGTCTCCAAATAGATATGGTAAAATCTATAATTAAATTATAAATTATTAAAAATTTTTAAAGAAAAGAATCTCCGTATTACAATATAAGAGGTCTGGTAATCATATAAAATATAGGAGGTTCGTGTCAATGAATGAAATAAAAGTTTATCACATAGTAAATGGAGATATAAATATCATATTGTTTTTGCACTAAAATACCGCAGACAAGTTATTTATAAAAAATAAGAGTAGATATAAGAAAGATATACAGTTATGTGAAAAAAATAGAAATAATAGAAGCAGTTTGTTGCTGAAGTCATATCCATATGTTAGTGGCAATACCATAGCATTTGAGTGTAGTAGGATTTATGGGGTACTTAAAAAGTAAAAGTGGTTTGATGATATTTGATAAGCATGCAAATTTAAAATATAAGTATGAAAATAGACATTTTTGGTGCAGAGAATATTATGTAGATACAGTAGGAAAACGTGAAAATGCGATAAAAGAATATATAGACCCGTTTACAAGTAGTAATAGATGATAAGGTAAAAAAAGCCCCTCTTTGGGGCTTTGCCAGAGAGAAAAATGTGGGTATTAAGCTTATTTAGTGCATCTTTTAAGATGCAACCACAAGAGGAAAATCCTTATAGGGTTGGGCAACCACCAGTTTAACTGGTGGTTTTGATTTTAATGTGATTTTACGAACCATTTGAAGAAATGGAAGCTGATAATATTCGTTTTTTTTCCTCTAAATCTAATTCATATTCAACTATACGACGTTTTTCTTCTGGTGTTAATTTATGATCGGGTTTAGTCAATACTGGAATCTTTTCATTAATATTATCTGAAGTCAGGTTTCTTAATACTGAAAGAAAATTATGTCGATCTTTTTTAGGTAAATTAATATATTTAGTAATAAAGGAAATATCATCTATATTTAAATTATACTCGTCAACTATATTTTCTAAACTAGTAGTTATTTTATCATGTGTATTTTCAGATTGTATATCTTTATCATAAACTAGTGAATTTATATCAATGTTTAATGCATCAGTTATCGCAATAATAGTTCCAATTTTAGGATCTTTAATGACTGAAGATAATATTTTATTTAAAGTGCTTAAAGGTACACCTGATTTTTGAGAAAGCATTTCAGTAGTATAACCTTTTTCTTGTTTAATTTTTTTTATTTTTTCTAGTATAGGTTTAAAGGATGCCATAAATTATTATTCCTCCATTTAGGATTATTGAAATAGTATATCATTTATGATTTTTAGTGTAAAGTTGATGATTTTCTTAAAATTGAAAACCTCAATTTGATTTTTTCCAGAAATGGAAGTAAAATGGTACTAAAATATTCCATTTTTGGAAAAAGGTGGTGAGTGTATGTATAATAATTTAATTGCAGAAATGATAAAAAAAGGATATAAAGCAAAAGACATAGCATCAATATTAGCCAATTTGTTAGATTGTTCAGAAAAAACTATTGAAAGTAAATTAAAAAATATACAAGAATTTACATTTTCAGAAGTTATGAAAATAAATAAACAAATTTTTGACAATAAAATGGATTTGAAGTATTTATTTGCCACAAAATCTTATGATAATACTACATATCATAAACAATTTATTCAGAAAACACCGCCTTCCAAATGGTGGAATTAGAATCATAATTTATAAATATAAATGTAGATAAGTTTAGTTATTTATAAATTATTTAAATGCAACTAATAAAAATGGTTTTAGTAAATTAAACAACGAAAGCTATTTTTTAGTTGAATTATTTTATTCAAGGGGAGGGTAAACTTATGAATAAGATTTACAAAGTCATATGGAGCAAGGTAAAAAATCAATATGTAGTCGTATCGGAACTTGCTCATAGTAACGGAAAACAAAGTAGAACATCTAGAAATAGCATTCGTAGTCGTATTGCAGCACTTGTAGTATGCGGTGCTATAGCAGCATTTGGTGTGTTTAGTGCATTGCCAAATTCGGCATTTGCAGCAGAAATTGGAGGAACGGCTGAAGAGTCGCAGTATATTGCTATAGCTGTATCAGATCATAATGATAGACAGGGTGATAAAAGAAAATTTGGTGACTATACTTATCAACGTCAAACCGTTACTATAAATAATACAAAAAAGGAATATTGGGTACGTGAAGGATATGACATTAGTGTAGTTTATGATAAACGTTATGCAGGAGCAGATAATAGCTCGGCATATATTATTGATGCTAAGAAGAATGATCAATATAATCAATCATCAGATCAGGGACTGTTACAAGCGTATCAAACTACAACATCTAAAGGACAAATAACTACCCTTACAGGTGTTAATATTGAAGATTTAAATACAGGTGTATATGGTGGAGCATCTAATGCTGGTGGTGTAGATACACCAAGTGATTTTGGTTATCATATTAAGGTTAATAATCTTGATGGTGTATTTACCGTAGATGACGATGGATATATTAAAGTTTCTAATGACCTTGATGGAAGAGATTATGGTGCTGACCCAGGGGTGGATAAAAATACCAATTTTAGCACATATTTTAGTTATGATGTAACACTTGAAGATGATGGTACGTATTCATATACACATGATGGTGAAAAAGTAACAGTTCCTACAAATAAGGTATATTCTATTGGCGGTAAATTAGGTGTATTTACTGATGCTAAGGGTAATTTATATACAGGCGATGTTTATGGCGATCATAATGAAATCTTATTGAGTGCTGTAGGAGAAGGAAATCAAATATATTCCTATTGGGGTACTAAAGTTAATGATCCAACACAGACAATAGGTAATATGACTGTTCAAGACTATAATAGTGATAGAAAAAAATTACAAGACCAAGCAGCAGCATATCATGGTGATGATATTACAAATATTGCTGTAGGTGGAGCAAATAATAAGGGCACCATATCTTTAAATCGCGTAGGTATATATGATGAGCAAACTGGTGACTATACTTCAACAACTCCTGTACCAGGTACTATTACTATAACTAGTGAAGGCGGTACTGGTGGTAGTGGTGCAGAGCATGATGTTAAAATTAAATTCTCTAATACAGATGAACAGGGAGAACATTCATTTACTATAGATGCTGGTTCTAAAGTAGAAGGACTTAATAGTGAAGGAACTGCAACAGCTGGAGATACTCTAACAGGTATTAAAATTAACGGTGAAGAGTATCAACTTGGTGGTGGTAAAACATATAGTGCTGGCAAAGGTATAGATATTGATGAAAATAATAAAATATCAGTAGATAATGGAGCTGGCTTAGAATTTACATCTACTAATGATAATGCAGAATTAAAAGTAAAGGCTAATAAAGATAAAGGTATAACAGTTGATGGCAGTGGAGTGGCTGTTAATGCTGGAGATGGATTAGCATTTGAAACTCAAGAAGGCGAAGATAAAGGTAAGTTAAAAGTTAATGTTGGAGATGGCTTATCCATTACTAATGGTGAAGTAGTAAATAACTTCAAAGTAGAAGCAGATAAAAATGTTGCTGATGGAAGTGATGATAACTGGACAATAACAGATGGACAACAAAAATTTACAAATACAACATTAGTTAATGGAACTGTAGAAAAACGAGCAATACAAGATAATGCTTATGGTAGTGATTATTTAGTAAAAGATACAGATGGAAATACAGCAACACTTTATGATGTAGCAAGTGCAACAAAATTAAAAGAAGTAGCAGGCAATTCAGCAAATATTAACTTAGATAACATTACAACAAATGGACAAAATGTAATAAAAGATTTAGCAAAAGGTGTAGAAAAACATATTGCAACAGCAGGAGAAGTAGCATATCCAAGTGATGGATATAAAGTAGATAAGACTGCTCATACAGTGACATTAGTAGAAGCCAATGGCAATGGCGTTGCAACAGGAAAGAATGTTGTAATTAGTGATGTAGCAAGTGCAGAAGATTTAGGCAATTTAACAACTAAAGTTAATAATGGCTGGACTGTATCTGATGGAAATGACGGAACTACTGATTTTGCAGTGAAACCAGGAGAAACATTAACATTTAATGGTGATGATAATGTAACTGTAGAAGCAAAAGAACATGCAGTGAATGTTTCCTTAAAAGACAATATTACTTTAGGAGATAAAATTACATTAAGTGGTGAAAAAGGAACAGCTACTATTGGTGGAGTTAAGATAAACAATACGTATAGTGATGAAAATGGTAGTATAACTTCATCAACAATTGATGGACTTACTAATAAAGAATGGATTAGTACAGATACAAGTCAATATGCTGATTCTGGTAAAGCAGCAACAGAAGCTCAATTGCAGCAAGCTATAAGTACAGTTAATGGAAATATTAAGACATATAATGCTGGTAACGGTATAACTATTGATACTGATGATAATAACAAAATATCTGTTAATGCAGGTGATGGATTAACATTTGAAACTCAAGAAGGCGAAGATAAAGGTAAGTTAAAAGTTAATGTTGGAGATGGCTTATCCATTACTAATGGTGAAGTAGTAAATAACTTCAAAGTAGAAGCAGATAAAAATGTTGCTGATGGAAGTGATGATAACTGGACAATAACAGATGGACAACAAAAATTTACAAATACAACATTAGTTAATGGAACTGTAGAAAAACGAGCAATACAAGATAATGCTTATGGTAGTGATTATTTAGTAAAAGATACAGATGGAAATACAGCAACACTTTATGATGTAGCAAGTGCAACAAAATTAAAAGAAGTAGCAGGCAATTCAGCAAATATTAACTTAGATAACATTACAACAAATGGACAAAATGTAATAAAAGATTTAGCAAAAGGTGTAGAAAAACATATTGCAACAGCAGGAGAAGTAGCATATCCAAGTGATGGATATAAAGTAGATAAGACTGCTCATACAGTGACATTAGTAGAAGCCAATGGCAATGGCGTTGCAACAGGAAAGAATGTTGTAATTAGTGATGTAGCAAGTGCAGAAGATTTAGGCAATTTAACAACTAAAGTTAATAATGGCTGGACTGTATCTGATGGAAATGACGGAACTACTGATTTTGCAGTGAAACCAGGAGAAACATTAACATTTAATGGTGATGATAATGTAACTGTAGAAGCAAAAGAACATGCAGTGAATGTTTCCTTAAAAGACAATATTACTTTAGGAGATAAAATTACATTAAGTGGTGAAAAAGGAACAGCTACTATTGGCGGAGTTAATATTACTACAACTACAACTGATGGAAATACTTCATCAACTGTTACAGGACTTACAAATAAGACATTAACTGATGGAACGTTTGCAACAGTAGGAAGAGCAGCAACAGAAGAACAGTTACAAGCAGCAATGCAAGATATAGATAAAGGTAGCTATAAAGGTTGGAAAGTAACTACTAATAAAGGAACAAAAACAGCTGAAGTAGCAAGCACTGGAAGTGTAGATTTCTCCAATAATGATGAAAATATCATAGTAGGTCAAGATGGTACTAATTTAACATTTGATTTAAATGATAATATCATTTTAGGCGATGAATCTGGTACACGTATTCAATTAAATGGAAATCCACAATCAGATAGCATGATTTCTATTACTAATAAAGATAGTCATACAGTATTTAATGTTGCTAAAGATGGAACAGTTCTTAGTGATGGTGATATTATTGCTAAGGCTAATAGTGATAAGAAATACAGTTTATCTGAAGTTGGAGAAAATGCTGTTAGATATAATGAAGATAAGAGTACAGTAGCATTAGCTGGAACAAGTGGGACAACAATAACAAATGTTGCTAATGGTATTTATGAAACAGATGCAGTAAATGTTCGTCAGTTAAATGCTGTAGATAAAAAAGTAAATGATGGCTGGACTGCAAAAGTTGGCAATGATGAAATTAATGTTAGACCAAATGGTAAAGATGAAACTGGTAAAGATACATTAAGTTTTGCTGGCGATGATAATATTACAGTAACAGCAGATTCTGAAAATAATGCTATTAATGTAAAATTAAATCCTGTTGTAACTTTAGATGGAGATATAGAAGATAGTAATAAAGTTGTATTAGACGGTAATAATGGTACTATTAATGTGACTAATGTAAAAGAAAGTCATGGACATGGACCAGGTAGAACTACTACAAATGAATTTACTTTTGACAATAAAGGAGCTACTTTCACTAATATTACAGAAAAAGGACATCATGATCCAGTAGAATCTTCTACAAATATTAATGGTGGCACTATTACAACAGATACAGTTAAAGGTCTTGATAATACAACAATAGATTATGAAGGCTTTGCTACAGAAGGAAAAGCTGCAACAGAAGAACAATTACAACAAGCAGCAGCAGCTTCTAAGACAACAGTATCTAATGGTACAAATACTACTGTAACATCTGTAACAGATCCAACTGATGGACATGTTGATTATCAAGTAAATCTTAATGATAATGTATATTTAGGTGGAAACAATAAACCAGGTTCTAGTAACATTGAATTAGATGGAGAAAATGGAACTATTCAAGTAGGTTCTAATATTATTTTGGATAGTAAAGAGGCAAGAGCTGTTATTGGCGGAGTTGATATTAGTACTACTTTTGACGATATTGGCAAGAAATCTTCTACTATTACTGGTCTTTCTAATACTACTTGGGATACTGATAAAGTGGTTATTGATAGAGCTGCAACAGAAGGTCAGTTACAAATGGTATCTGATAAAGTAACTGCTGGATGGACTGCAACAGATGATGCTGGTAATAAGATTAATGTAAATCCAGAAACTCGTCCAACATTGAATTTTGCTAGTGGTAAAAATATAACTGTAAGTGCTGTTAATGATGAAGTTGAAGTATCATTAAATGATAACATTAATCTAAATGATAGAGTTTATATTAATGGAAAACCAGCAGAAGGAAATAATACAATTGTTGATGTAAAATCTAGTGATAAATCTAAAGAAGAATCTATATTTGCTGTAGAAGATAAAGGAAATGGTTCTATAAGCATTGGTGGCATTGATATAACAAATGAAAATGGTCCATATTTAGCTGTAGGCGATGGCAAATTAAAATTCTATAAAGATGGTGGTCTTTCTACTGGTAATGCAACAGGCACATTTAGCGTTAGACCAGATGGCGATTTAGAAATAAGTGGAAAGAATAGTTCATTTAATGTAGATGCTGAAACTGGTAATGTAAATGCTATAAATAGTAGTGGTTCTGCTATTATGATGAATGATGATAGTGTAGCTTTGAATGCTAGTGGAAATGGTGTAGTAGCATCTGATGAAGGTATTTTATTAAACACTAATGGAATTGATGAAGATATTAAATTAGTAACTAAAGGAACATCGGTATCAGTAGATAATGATGGTGCAACATTTACTAACACTAATACAAACGAAACTACAAATATCAATGGCGGAACTATTAATGTAGGCGACAGATTAATGGTTGAAGAAGATGGCAGTATATATGCTACAAACAACAATGGTTCAACTGTTATGATAAATGATAATGGTGTAGCTTTAAATTCTGAAGGAAATGGTGTAGCAATATCTGATGAAGGTATTACATTAAATACTAATGGAAGTACAGTAGCTGTAGATAGATTTAATGGAGCAACATTTACTAATACTAATACAACAGAATCTACAAATATTAACGGAGCTACCATTACAACAGGTACAGTTAAAGGACTTAAAAATACAACAATAGATTATGAAGGCTTTGCTACAGAAGGAAAAGCTGCAACAGAAGAACAATTGAAACAAGCAGCTGCTGCTTCTAAGACAACAATATCTGATGGTATAAATACTACTGTAACATCTACAGAAAAAGATGATGGACATGTTGATTATCAAGTAAATCTTAATAAAAATATTAATCTAAATGATAGAGTTTATATCAATGGAGATCCAGAAGAAGGAAATAATACAATTGTTGATATAAAATCTAGTGATACATCTAAAGAAGAATCTATATTTGCTGTAGAAGATAAAGGAAATGGTTCTATAAGCATTGGTGGCATTGATATAACAAATGAAAATGGTCCATATTTAGCTGTAGGCGATGGCAAATTAAAATTCTATAAAGATGGTGGTCTTTCTACTGGTAATGCAACAGGCACATTTAGCGTTAGACCAGATGGCGATTTAGAAATAAGTGGAAAGAATAGTTCATTTAATGTAGATGCTGAAACTGGTAATGTAAATGCTATAAATAGTAGTGGTTCTGCTATTATGATGAATGATGATAGTGTAGCTTTGAATGCTAGTGGAAATGGTGTAGTAGCATCTGATGAAGGTATTTTATTAAACACTAATGGAATTGATGAAGATATTAAATTAGTAACTAAAGGAACATCGGTATCAGTAGATAATGATGGTGCAACATTTACTAACACTAATACAAACGAAACTACAAATATCAATGGCGGAACTATTAATGTAGGCGACAGATTAATGGTTGAAGAAGATGGCAGTATATATGCTACAAACAACAATGGTTCAACTGTTATGATAAATGATAATGGTGTAGCTTTAAATTCTGAAGGAAATGGTGTAGCAATATCTGATGAAGGTATTACATTAAATACTAATGGAAGTACAGTAGCTGTAGATAGATTTAATGGAGCAACATTTACTAATACTAATACAACAGAATCTACAAATATTAACGGAGCTACCATTACAACAGGTACAGTTAAAGGACTTAAAAATACAACAATAGATTATGAAGGCTTTGCTACAGAAGGAAAAGCTGCAACAGAAGAACAATTGAAACAAGCAGCAGCTGCTTCTAAAACAACAATATCTGATGGTATAAATACTACTGTAACATCTACAGAAGAAGCAGATGGACACATTGATTATAAAGTAAATCTTAATGATAATATCACTTTAGGCAATGGTCAGAGTGCAATTACACTTAACGGTAGTCCACAAAATAGTGATGACCCAGCATTAAGTGTAGGTACTGATAAATTTGTAGTTGCTCAAGATGGTAGCTTGTCAGTAAGTGATAAATTTAATGTAGATGCTGAAACTGGTAATATATATGCTGCAAATAATAGTGGTTCTGCTATTATGATGAATGATGATAGTGTAGCTTTAAATGCTGGTGGAAATGGTGTAGTAGCATCTGATGAAGGTATTTTATTAAACACTAATGGATTTGATGAAGATATTAAATTAGTAACTAAAGGAACAACTGTATCAGTAGATAAAGATGGAACAACATTTACTAATGTTAATACAAATGAAACTACAAATATCGACGGTGGTACTATTAATGTAGGCGACAGATTAATGGTTGAAGATGATGGCAGTATATATGCTACAAACAACAATGGTTCAACTGTTATGATAAATGATAATGGTGTAGCTTTAAATTCCGAAGGAAATGGTGTAGCAATATCTGATGAAGGTATTTTATTAAATACTAATGGAATTAATGAAGATATTAAGTTAGTAACTAAAGGAACATCAGTATCAGTAGATAGTAATGGAACAACATTTACTAATACAAATACAAATGAAACTACAAATATCAACGGTGGTACTATTACAACAGATACAGTTAAAGGTCTTTCTAATACTACTTGGGATGATGAACTTGCAACACAAGTAGCAAACAGTGAAGAACTTCAAGGTACAGCTGCAACTCAAGGTCAATTACAAAAAGTACAGGAAGCATTAAATGATACAACAGAAATCGCTAATGCAGGTTGGAATGCAAAAGCTGGCGATAATACTATTAATGTAAAACCAGATCAGACTTTGAACTTTGAAGGTGACGGAAATATAACAGTAAGTGCTACTAGTGGAACAAGCAGTGAACTCAAATTTGGCTTAAATCATAATATCACTTTAGATAATATAGAAAATGCAAATACAATGCTTGTATTTAATACTGATGGAAAAAATGCTGATGGTATAAGCGGATATATTCCTGATAATTACAAAGATGATGAAGGTAAACTTAACAGCTTTATTGAAGAACATGGCGGATTCGCAATATATTATGCAAATCCATCAATTACAACTGGTGATATGACAGGTACATTTGGTGTAACAACAGATGGCGTAGTACATGCTAAAGATGTTATATCTTATGTTTCTGGTTCGGGTTCTAATCAGGAAGATACAATAAAATATAGCTTAAATGATGTTGGTGATATCGTAACACAGATTGCTCATGATACATTTACATCTCAATTAGGAGATAATAGCACGAATATGGAATATACTATAATTTCCAATTTCGCAAATGAAGCAGATAAAGAAAATCCATTTGCAACTGTAGATGGAGATGGTAATCCTATTTTAGATGAAAATGGTAATCCTATAAAACGTACTATTGGTTTAGCAGTTCGTGAAGATGGTGCAGTAATTATGGGCTCTGTTGTTAATACAGATGGTATAGAAGCAAGCGGTATTAGAATTAATGATCCTAATATTGGTGGAGAAAATACTATTACTGGTTTAGCTAATACAACATGGGCACCACCTGCATCAAGAAAAACTCGTGCAATAGATGATACAGAAACAAGTAAAGCTGCTACACAAGGACAATTAGATGATTTGTATAGTACAGTAGCTGCTTATGATATTAATGCAGATG
This sequence comes from uncultured Megamonas sp., assembly GCF_958438645.1. NCBI lineage: Bacteria > Bacillati > Bacillota > Negativicutes > Selenomonadales > Selenomonadaceae > Megamonas > uncultured Megamonas sp. The sequence goes on along the minus strand of NZ_CAUBSM010000007.1, from coordinate 73,728 downwards.
GTACTGTTAATTATAACCATATTACTTTAGCAGGTGACGCTTATAGTTATGGACTTTCTAGATCTGCTGATGGAACACCTACAGGTGGTACAAGCATTACTAATGTAGCATATGCTTCTGGTAATGATGGCAGTGAAGCTGTAAACGTTGATTACCTCAATGATGCTATTAAAGATGCTGTTAAAGATGGTCCTGTCGCTAGTAATGAAAAACATTTAGACACAAGTAAGACTTATACACCAGATAAAACAACAGGTACAATTACTATCAATGAAGTTGATGGTACTGGAGCAGTAACAGGTAATCAGTTAGTTATTAACGATGTAGCAAGTAAAGCTGAACTTGATAGCTTGAAAACTAATGTTGGTGATCTTAACTATGACAAAGTAACTGGCGATAAACTTGTAAATGGTGACAGCGTAACTACTGCTATCGGTAAACTTGATAACAAGATTGATAATATCAGTGGTACAGCAACAAATGCAGATAATAATACTGTAACTGGTGGTACTATCAAAGATGACGGTACAATTTCCTTAACTCAAAAAGACGGCGATACAGTAGCTTTAGATGGCAAACTTACAGATAGTGGCGTTGTTCAGGATGGTACTAAATTTGATGGAGAAACTGGTACTTTAACAATTACAAGTCAAGACAAATATAACAAAGGAACAAGCTCTGTAACTGTAAGTGGTATTGCAAGTAAAGATGATATCGGAACTGTTACTGATACTATCGGTGTAACTTCCTCTGAAAAGCTTGCTGATAAATATAAAGATGCAGATAAAGATGGCAATGCAACTACAGCATATATCACTGATTCTAAAACTATGGTTGATGCAGACGTTGCTCTTGATCATGCAATTCAAGATGTTGCAAATACTAGCTACGCTAATGATATGATTTTAAGTAATCGTATTGATAACGTTGAAAATCGTTTAGGCGAAGTTGAAGAACGTATTGATAAAGTAGGTGCTATGGCTGCAGCTATCGCAAACCTCCGTACTATGGGATTTGATCCAGAAGCTCCAACTGAAATCGCTGTTGGCGTTGGTCAGTATAAGAGTGAAACAGGTATAGCAATCGGTGTATTCCATTATCCAAACCAAGACTTCATGCTCAGTGCAAGTCTTTCCACTTCTGGAGATGAAGTAATGGGTGGTATCGGTGCTACATGGAGACTCGGACGTAAATCCTCAGCTGAAAGAGCAAAAGATGAAGAAGCAAAACATCTTGAAAAAGCTGAAGAAATGAAAAAATTAGCTCAACAAGAAAAAGTAAAAGCACAAGCACAAAGACATGCAAAATTACTTGAAGAAAGACAACATGCTTCTCAGCAAAATGCTTAATTAGTGGTTAAAACTAAATAAAAACAAGGATAAGCGACAGATTTTCTGTCGCTTATCTAATAAGTAAAAAAATATAAAAAGAGGTATATCTTATTATGAAAAAAATATTATTTACTTTGACTTTAATTATGATGATGGCATTTAGTGGGTTATGTTTTGCTTCTGATGGAAATGATTTAAATAAAGAACAAAAGATAGCTGAAAACTTTATGGGAGTATTTACTAAAGAACAAGCACCAGAATACGCTATAGTCAGCAAGGATTTTTCCGATAATTTAAAGAAAAGTGTAAGTGAAAGAACATATAAAAAATTACCAGCAGAAATTAAAGAAAAATTTGGTAATGTTAAAAATGTAGATTTTCGTACATTTGAAAAACTTGGACAAGAAGACAGAATCACTTATATAGCTTCTTTTGATAAACAGCCTGTAGCAGCTATTGTTTTTATATTTGATCAAGATCAAAAATTAGTAAATTATATATTTGCTCCAATAGAACAACAAGTTGCTGAATAATTATTAGTTATAGGTAAAAAATATGGATATAATTAGAGATAATATGGGAATAATGAGTATTTTTGTATTGTGTATCTTAGTTATGGGAATTTTCTTTTTAAAACCTGTTAAACATGCGTCAGCTCAATCATCTAAAATGATCGGAAATTCTGATTTAGGAACAGTATATATTGATACAGATACTGTAGAAGCCGTAAAAAAAGATGGAAGATTTTATCTGATCGTATCAGCTGAAGAGCATTATAAAGAAAGTAATTTTTTAACAGAACTAAGAAAAGATGAAGATTTAAAAGATACCGTTTCATCTTTGACCTTATATATGTTTACAAATGATGGCAAATACTATTGCATGCCACAAAGATATTTAATAGACTCACAAGGTAAAGTTTGTGGAGATTTGGGTAGTAATATGCAAATGCAAATGGTCGATGATAAAATAATCAGTAAGATTTATACAAGTGCATTGAAAGTATTAGAGGATAAAAAGCGTTTTCAAAGAATGATGGAGAAATAAATGCATTTAAATAAAATATGCCCAGTTTGTCATCAATCTTTTGAAGCTAGAAGAAAAAATCAGATATACTGTACTTTTCATTGTCGAAAAAAACATCATAAAGAAACATATTATAGTAAAAATAGGGTTGTAGAAAATATAGATAGTAAAGAAGATACAGGAGTTATATTAAGACAATTTAAATGTAAAAAATGTCAGAAATTAGTAAATGTTGTAAGTAAACATGATAGGAGAACTATCTTTTGTTCGCCTCGTTGTGAAAAATTATATTGGAAACATCCTAAAAAAATAATAAATAAAATTTAAAGAAGAAGAGAAGAAATTAATATTTAATTTCTTCTCTTTTTTTTTAGCGGAAATATGATTGAATAATGGATAAAATGTATAAAAATCTCATATTTTTTACTAAAAATAATGTAAATATGTAAATTTTTTAAGCATTTTATGTTATAATGGAAAAGCGTATTATTTTAGTGAATTTCAGAGAAAGTGAGGAAGTGATGGTTTGAAAAATCTCAGTATGAGTGCCAAAGTTTTTCTTGGTTTTGGGATAGGTATTATCTTAGGGCTTATTTTTCAAAAAGACATTTTATGGTTACAACCAATAGGAGATTTATTTTTAAAACTCATAAAAATGATTGTTGTTCCAGTTGTATTTTTATCTATTATTAGTGGAATATCCAGTATAGGCGATATTGGTAAATTAAAACGCATAGGGACAAAGGTCGTTGGTTTTTATATCGTAACCACAGTTCTTTCTGCGATAATTGGGCTTATCGTAGCACATATCATGCAGCCAGGAGCAAACTTTGCAGTAAGCCAGATAGTCAATACAGGTGAAGCGATAAAACCAGCTGAGCCAATGACAGTGAGTCAAACTATTTTAAGCATGGTACCAGATAATCCGATAACAGCATTATCTACGGGTAATTTAATGCAAATCATTGTATTTGGCGTATTTGTTGGTATTGCGATCACTATTCTTGGCGATAAGGTAAAAAATGTTAAAAAGGTCATTGATGAAGCAAATACCATTATGTTTAAGATAACAGATATGGTGATGCAAGTAACACCATTTGGGGTAACAGCTTTAGTTGCTTGTAGCGTAGGTGAATACGGTTTATCTATTTTTAATATTTTAGGTAAATTTATTTTGACTCATTACATAGGTGCATTTTCTGTAGTTTTATTTATGTATGTATTCATAATTAAATATATTGCAAAGATTTCTTTAAAGGATTTCTTTACGAAAATTACAGAGATTTGGTTAGTAGCATTTAGTACGACTAGTAGTTCAGGTACATTACCTGTTAGTTTACGTGTTACTGAAGAAAAATTTAAAGTAAAAGATGAATTGGCATCATTTACTTTGCCTATTGGAGCAACTATCAATATGAATGGTATTGCTGTATATTATGCAGTTACAGTATTATTTGTAGCTCAAGTATATGGTGTAGAGCTTTCATTGATGCAGCAAGTCATGTTTATATTTATGACAACATTGATTTCTATCGGCACACCAGGTATTCCTAATAGTGGCATTGTTTTGACTATAATGTTACTTACGACAATGGGTCTTCCAGTAGAAATCATGGGCATGATAGTTGGTATTTTCCGCTTAATAGATATGATTCATACTGCACTTAATGTAACAGGTGATGTAGTTAGTACATTAGCTGTAGCACGTATTGAACATATGTATAAAGAATAAATATAAAGGTGGCTTTATCATGGGAAATGAAAATAATAAGATGAAGCGAGGGTTGAAAAATCGCCATATGCAGATGATTGCCCTAGGTACTTCTATCGGTACAGGATTATTTTATGGTTCTGCACCAACAATTAAATTAGTAGGTCCAGGTATTATTTTGTCATATGCTTTGGCAGGTATTTTCATCTTTTGTATCATGAGAATGGTTGGCGAAATGTCCGTAAAAGAACCTGTTTCAGGCTCATTTGTTTATTTTGCTAATAAATATTTAGGTCATTTTGCGGGTTATTTGGCAGGTTGGAATTATTGGTTTTTGTATTTATTAGTTTGCTTTGCTGAATTATCTGCAATAGCTATCTATGTCAATTATTGGATTCCAGATTTACCACATTGGATAACAGTTTTAGTATGTATTGTAGTAGTAACAACTGTGAATTTGATCAATGTAAAAACATTTGGTGAAGCAGAATTCTGGGCTTCATTTATCAAAATCTTAGCTATCTGTTGCATGATTGTATTTGGTTTTTATTTGATCTTCACTACTATGGGGCCATTTCCTGATAATTTTAGTAATTTATGGAAGAATGGCGGATTTTTCCCAAATGGTTCTTGGGGATTTGCTCAATCTTTAGCAGTAGTTATGTTCTCTTTTGGCGGTGTAGAATTGATTGGTATAGCAGCTGGTGAAGCTGAAAATCCTGAAAAAACATTGCCTAGAGCAATCAACGAAGTATTGCTTCGCATATTGATTTTCTACATTGGTACAATGGTAGTATTGATGAGCCTTGCTCCATGGGATGAAGTGGGTTTAAATGCTAGTCCATTTGTACAGATTTTCTCTAATATCGGTATTCCAGCAGCGGCAAATATCTTAAATTTCGTGGTAATTGTAGCAGCTCTTTCTGTATATAACAGTAGCTTATACAGTACATCTCGTATTTTGCACAATTTAGCCCAAAATGGTAATGCACCAAAAATATTTGCTTCTTTATCTCGTCGTGGTATACCAATGGTAGGCATTTTGGTATCTACAGCGATTTCTTTATTGCTTGTAATTTTAACTTATATTTTACCTGAAAAAGTTTTCATGTATTTATTATCAACAGTAGTTGCAGCACTTGTTATTACATGGGCAACTATTGCGATAACTCATATGAAATTTAGAATGAAATTCATAGAAGAAAATCGCTTAGATGAACTTCATTTTAAAGCATTTTTATTCCCTTATATTAATTATTTTTGTTTTATTTTCTTAGCCGCTATTGTAGTGATTATGTTCTTTATGGAAGATATGAGAATATCTTTGGGGGCATTAGTCGTTTGGGTAGCATTTATTTATACAACATATAAATTAAAAGCAAAAGTATAAATTAAGTATAAATTAAGATAAAGAGCATTGACTATGAATTTTATAAAGTAGTTGATGCTTTTTATCTGCTATTTTTATACATATTATGTGATATTTTTATAAGGTTTTTGAGTTTATTTATTGTAAGCTTGATAAGATAAATGATATTATATTATTTATGTTTTTAGATTTTATAAAAAAGGTGGATAGATATGGATAATAATGAACACAAAATGAAAAGGGGCTTAAAAAGTCGTCATATGCAGATGATTGCTTTAGGGGCTTCTGTAGGTACAGGTTTGTTTTATGGTTCTGCACCAACAATTAAATTAGTAGGACCTGGTATTATTTTATCGTATTTATTAGCAGGCATATTTATTTTCTTCGTCATGAGAATGTTAGGTGAAATGTCTGTAAGAGAGCCAGTGTCTGGTTCTTTTAGTTATTTTGCTGATAAATATTGGCATAAATTCGCTGGATATTTAGCTGGTTGGAATTATTGGTTTTTATATATGATAGCGGGTATGGCAGAGCTTACAGCGACAGCTACGTATGTTAATTTTTGGCTACCAGATTTTCCGCAATGGCTTACTATTTTAATTTGTATTTTAGTTATTATAACAGTTAACTTAATCAATGTAAGTTTTTATGGTGAATCAGAATATTGGGCTTCATTTATTAAAATAACAGCTATTTGCTGCATGATTATCTTCGGTTTATATTTAATATTCACTACTATGGGACCATTCCCTCAAAATTTCAGTAATTTATGGGTAAATGGTGGATTTTTCCCTAATGGTGCATGGGGTTTTGCAGCTTCTTTGGCAGTAGTTATGTTCTCTTTTGGCGGTGTAGATTTAATTGGGATAACAGCAGGAGAAGCTGAAAATCCTGAAAAAACTTTACCAAAAGCGATAAATCAAATTTTAATTCGTATTTTAATTTTCTATATTGGCACTATGGTAGTATTGATGAGTCTTTCTCCATGGGATCAAGTTGGTCTTCAAGGCAGTCCATTTGTACAGATTTTCTCTAATATTGGTATTCCAGCAGCAGCTAATATTTTAAACTTTGTTGTATTAGTAGCAGCTTTATCTGCATATAATGGTATTTTATATGGTACATCTCGTATGCTCTATGGTTTGGCAAAAGAAGGAAATGCCCCTAAGATTTTCGCTTCCTTATCTCGCACTGGTATACCAATGGTAGGTATCTTAGTATCTGCTGTTGTCGGAATAATTCTTGTAATAATGACATATTATTTCCCTAAAGAATTATTTATGTATTTATTATCTATTGTTGTAGCAGGTTTAATCATCAGCTGGTTTATCATCACTATCACTCATATGAAATTTAGAATAAAATTCACTCGTGAAAATCGTTTGGATGAGCTTAAATTTAAATCTTTACTTTATCCATACACAAATTATTTTTGTATTTTGTTCTTAATTGCTGTAGTGGTGATTATGACACAAATACCAGATATGTTGATATCTATAATTGTTTTACCTATTTGGGTAGTCTTTATTTATATAACATATTTATTTAAAAATAAACATTAAGATATTAAGAGGTTAAAATCATGAATTTAAATGCAATTCATCATGTGGCAATTATCGTATCTGATTATGCAAAATCTCGTCATTTTTATGTGGATTTATTGGGGTTTGAAATAATTAGAGAACATCATAGAAAAGATAAAAATGATTATAAATTGGATTTGAAATTGGGCAGTTGTGAGTTGGAGATTTTTGGCAAAGCCGATGCTCCTAAACGCGTCAATAATCCTGAAGCTTGTGGCCTTAGACATTTAGCTTTTAAAGTTGATTGTATAGAAGATACAGTAAGTGAATTATCTAGTCTTGGTATTGAATGTGAACCGATAAGATGGGATGATTTCACGCAAAAGAAAATGACATTTTTTAAAGACCCTGATGGATTGCCATTGGAATTGCATGAATAATACTATAAAATAAGCAGAAAAGAGATTTATTAAATGATAAATCTCTTTTTTCTTTCTAATAATCTTTTAATCTAGCTTTAATATATTTCTTATTGAATATATTCATTTAAGATGATATTATAAGATTAATGAATATATTCAATGGAGGTTGAATTTATGATGAAGAAAGTTAGAATTTTATTGATGATGGTATTATGCTTAGCATTTGCTTCTACAGCTGCATTTGCTGCTTCTGCAAATAAAGCAATAGATGATGTAGTTAGTATGCATGGTCAGATTGTAGCTATTGATGATGATATGATTACAATAAAAGATACAAATTCTGATAATACAGTAGCTTTAATCGTGCGTTGGGATACTGAAATTTTAAATGGTAGAAATGGTGAAGATGTAGACCTTAACCGTTTGCATGTAGGTGATGAATTAACAGCATATTATAGCTCTATATCTACTCGCAGTCTTCCACCACAAAGTAAAGCATATGCACTTGTAATGGGCAATGGTCAGCATGATGGAATTTATATGCAAGTCAATAAAGTTGAAAAAGTAAAAAATGGTGTTAGAATTTTAAATTCTAATGAAGATATGTTCGTTACAATTCCAGAAAATGTAGAAGATGACGCTAAAGAATTAAAACAAGGCGATAAAGTTTTAGTATGGTATGATTTTGTAGCAATGAGTATGCCTGGACAAGCTACAGCTACAAAAGCTGTTATCTTAGATTAAGGATAGTGTGGCTAAAATAATAAAAGTCTTATTATTTTAGAGAATATAAATATGAAAAAGACTTCCTGTAGTTTATTGAAAAATAAAAGACAATGGGAAGTCTTTTTGTTTTAGATATTTTCTATGATTTTAATTAATATTGTATTTATAAGTGAAAAAATTTTTTGTATAATATAGCAGTATAATAAAGTTATTGTAAAGTTTTAGTGATTTTCATAAAGCGGAAAGAAGGATTATATTGCTAGATAAAATTTTGTTAGGTTTAAATAAAAATTTAACAAAAATAATAAAAACTTTTATCTTTTTTTGGTTATTATTATGTGTTTATCGTTTGATTTTTATTTGGGGTATGAGTGAATATCTCAGTGCGGATAGTGGACATAATTTAATACTTACAGCTATTTTTAGTGGGGCAAAATTAAGTCTACAAACAGCAGGTGGACTTACTTTATTTATGCTCATCGGTTTTATCGCTGAGGCTGTATGGCATAGATTGAAGTATTTTCGCTATATCTGTTCTTTTTTGGCATTATTTGTAACTACATTATTATTTATAGCAAGGTTTCCTTTTTATCAACAATTCCATAGCGGTTTCAATCAAATGTTATTTACAGCAATGCATGAAGATTTATATGCATTATTTATTTCTTTAGTAGAAGAATTTCAGTTGCCATTGAAATTGCTATTAGTAATTGTTCTAGTTGCTATCTTGAATTATGCTTTTAACAAATTTTTAGCTTATAATTTTAAATTTAAAAGATGGCAAATATTACCAGAGAAAATAAAAACAGTTTCCTTGCTCATGTGTGTATATGTTTTAGGTACATTATCCTTATATGGTGGCGGTTGGAGCTGGAAATCTGGTGTAAATTGGGAAAATGCAGGGATTACGAATGATACATTTTTAAATGAGTCTATTTTAGATGATTATCAGGCTATTTATCGGGCATATGCAAATCAGATGCGTATGGAAGCTTGTAATGGCCTTAGTTTTTCAGCACAAAATGTAAGGGATTTGGCAAAATCTTTGACTAATAAAGATGGCGGAAATGATTTAAGTGTATATTTAGCTAAAGAAGCTACGGGGGCTAAGCTAGAAAAACCAAAACATATTTTTGTGATTGTTTCAGAAAGCTATGCGAACTGGCCATTATTGGATAAATATAGCGATTTGCATATTGCCGATAATATGAAGAAAATAATCGCGGAAGATGACACGATTTATACTTCGCATATGTTGCCTAGTGGCTCAAGTACAGTAGGTGCCTTGATGACAATGGTTACAGGCATGGCAAATTCTAATTTATATTTGACTACTATGCCTGAAGCGTTGGCAAATCCTTATATCACGGCAACAGCTCCGCAGATGAAAAATTTAGGTTATGAAACAAGTTTTTGGTATTCTGGCCCTGCTACATGGGAAAATATTCAAGAATTTACATTAGCACAAGGCTTTGATAATTTTTATAGTAGAGGAAATATTGATCCTAATGCTACAGGTAGCGTATGGGGTGCTGATGATGAATATTTATATGATGCTATTTTTAAACAGATTGATGATGATAAAATGACTTTCTCGGTGATTTTAAATACATCCAATCATTCACCATTTAATATTGACTTGGAAAAAGTGGGCTTTGATGCTAGTAAGGTAGTCGAAGGATTGCCAGATAAAGAAAAAAATAATCAGGAATTAATCAAAGAACTCGGTCATTTTTGGTATGCAGATAAGATGGCAGGTGATTTCATCAATAAAGTAAAAGCAAAATATCCAGATAGCTTATTTATTTTTGTAGGTGACCATGCTGATAGATATAATATTGATAAAGTGCCTACTATGTATGAACGCTATAGCGTGCCACTTATCATCACAGGAAAGGGCATACAGAAAGATTTTCTACCAGAAGATATGGCGGGAAGTCAGATAGATATTATGCCAACAGTGATAGATTTAATAGCTCCAAAAGGTTTTACTTATTATAGTGTGGGTAAATCTTTAAGTGAAAATAAATTAGGTCAAAGTTATGCTTTTTGGATAACTGCTGATGCTATCGGCAATACTGATGATTTAATAGAAAAACCTCAGTATTTTGGTCGTGAAATCTTACCAGATAAGACTATATTAGAAAATTATATAAATGGTGTAAGAGCTACTTCTTGGTGGCTTGGCAAATATGGTACAATTATAGATGAAGCCTTGTTGCAGTAAAATAAGAATAAGGTATAATTATATAGAAAAATAAAAAAGATAGGGTGAATAATTTTGAGTAATTTAGAAGTTGGTATTGTAGGATTGCCAAATGTGGGTAAATCTACATTATTTAATGCTATTACAAAAGCAGGTGCAGAAGCAGCAAACTATCCATTTTGCACAATTGAACCAAATGTAGGTGTTGTAGATGTTCCTGATGAAAGATTAAAAGTTCTTCATGAAATGTACAATTCTAAAAAAACTACGCCTGCAAGTGTAAGCTTTGTTGATATTGCAGGTTTAGTAAAAGGTGCTTCTCGTGGTGAAGGTTTAGGAAATAAATTCTTATCCCATATTCGTCAAGTAGATGCAGTAGCTCATGTTGTACGTTGTTTTGCTAGTGGTGATATCACTCACGTTGAAGGTAGCGTAGATCCAATCCGTGATATTGAAATCATCAACACTGAACTTTGTTTAGCAGACCTTGATTCTGTAGAAAAACGTTTAGATAGAGTTTCTCGTACAGCTAAAAGCGGTAATAAAGAAGCTCGTGCTGAAGAAGCTGTTTTAGAAAAAGTAAAAAAAGTAGTAGAAGAAGCTATTCCAGCCCGTCAAGCAGAACTCAGTGAAGATGAATTAGAACTCATTAAAGATTTAAATTTATTGACTTTAAAACCTATTTTATATGTAGCTAATGTCAGTGAAGATGAAGCTGCTACTGCTGAAAATGATAACGAATATGTAGCAAAAGTAAAAGAATATGCTCAAAAAGAAAATGCAGGTGTAGTTGTAATTTCTGCTAAAGTTGAATCTGAAATTGCAGAACTTGATGAAGATGAAGCAAGAGAATTTTTATCTGATTTAGGACTTGAAGAATCTGGTCTTAATAAATTAATCAAAGCAGCTTTTAAATTATTAGGACTTATGACATTCTTGACTGCTGGTGAAGATGAATGTCGTGCATGGACTATTAAAATAGGAACAAAAGCACCACAGGCAGCAGGCAAAATTCACTCTGATATTGAACGTGGATTTATTCGTGCAGAAATCGTATCTTATGATGATTTAGTAGCTTCTGGAAGCGTAGCAGCAGCTCGTGAAAAAGGTCAAGTGCGTGTAGAAGGTAAAGATTATATCATGCAAGATGGCGATGTTACACATTTCCGTTTTAATGTTTAATCTATAAATAAATATAGGGAAGCATATTCCCTATATTTTATCTGGAGAATTTCAACAAAATTTAAATAATTTAATTAATTTATGAACAAATTATGAGTAAAGGAAGTGTTATTTATGCGTAAATTTAATTTAGTCGGTTTAGTCATGGCAATTTGTATTTTGTTTTCTTGCAGTCTAGTACAAGCACAGGATTTGAGAACAATTTCTGTAGATGGAAGCTCTACAATAAAAGTTGCTCCAGATAAAGCAACTATAAGTATTAGCATTGAAAATACTGCAAAAGATGCAAAATTAGCTTCAGCACAAAATGCTCAAATCATGCAAAAAATTCAAAATGCTATATTGGGATTAGCGATTACTAAAGATAAAATGCAGACGACAAATTATAATTTATATCCCGTATATAACACAAAAGACAATAGTAGAGAAATCACTGGCTATAGTGTGTCTAATGAAATAACAGTTACTATAGATGATATTGATATGGTAGGAACTGTAATTGATACAGCGATTAATGCTGGTGCTAGTAATGTAAATTCTATAGAATTTGGCTTGAAAGATAGCAAAATCTATAAAGATAAAGTATTACAGCAAGCAGTGTTGGATGCTAAGAGTAAAGCACAGGTTATTGCTAACAGTTTAGGAAAATCCATAATAAATGTAGTTAGCGTAAATACTGGTAATACTTATATTGAAGCTAGGAATTTTAGCAATGCTATGTATATGAAAGCAGCTGATGCTACAGGAGTAGCTTCACCTATTCAAAGTGGAGATATCAGCGTAAGAGCAAATGTATCAGTTGTTTTTGAGATGAATTGAATTAAAATAAATTAATTAAAGGAAATATGATTAAATAAAAAACGACTTTAGCTATATTAAAACTAAAGTCGTTTTTTTATTATAATTTTTCAGCTGCATATTTAATCAAGATATGAGCACTTTTGCGGTTTGTAGCAAGTGGAATATTATGAACGTCACAAATACGAAGAAGAGCATTGATATCAGGTTCATGAGGTTGAGCATTTAGTGGATCACGCATAAAAATTACATAATCAACTTTTTCAGTAGCTACCATAGCACCGATTTGTTGGTCACCACCTAATGGGCCAGACATCATAGTTTCAACATTTAAATGATATTTTTCATTGATTAATGTACCAGTTGTGCGAGTAGCTACAAGATGAAATTGTTTTAAAACATCAAGATGATTGCCGACAAATTCAAGCATTTCTTCTTTTTTCTGGTCATGGGCAATTAAAGCGATAGTTTTCATAATTAACACCTACTTAATAATTTAATTCCTCATCATTTGTTATGGAAGCAAAGAAAAGGAATATAGGGGAAAGATAAGACGTAAGAGGATTTCCATATATTAATCTTCTTTGTATCGACATAAACATTTAAGGGATATTATAAGTATAAACTATTTGACTTTTTTGGTAAAGAAAAATTCAGGTAAAATAATTGAGTGGTAAGTTATGAAAACTATTAATAAAATGCGTAGCTTATTGTATAATATTACTTTAAGTGTTGATAGAGCATATTTATTGCGGTATAATTATAAAAAGTGAATTAAGTTCATATTTTGAAGAGGTGTGGGTGTGTATCCTATTAATTTGATTTTGGATAATAAACCTTGTGTAGTCTTAGGTGGCGGACATGTAGCACTAAGAAAAGTAAAGGGTTTGTTAGATGCTAAAGCAAAGGTCACAGTTATTTCTCCAGAGATTGTAGCAGAATTGGCTAAATTAGTAGAGGAAAAACGCATTATTTGGCAAAAAAAATGCTATGAACAAGGAGATTTAGATGATTTTACTTTGGCTATTTGTGCTATAGGTAATGAAAAGATAAATGCGGAAGTTCAAAGGGAAGCAAAGCAAAAAAAAGTAATATTGAATGTAGTCGATAGATTGGAATTTTGTGATTTTGCTTTACCTGCAAAAATCAGAAGAGGTGATCTGTTAGTAACTTTTTCTACTAATGGAAAATCCCCAGCATTAGCAAAGTATTTGCGTTGCAAAATGGAACGAGAATTTGATGAAACATATGCTAAATGGCTAGATAGATTGGTGCAGTTGAGAAAAGAAGCTATTAAAACATTGCCTACAAGTGATGATCGTGAAATCTTTTGGCGTAGTGCTTTAAGTGATGATGTGATGGAACTTGTAAAAAATAAAAAATATGATGAAGCGGAGGCGAGCATAAGAGATGCAATTAGTAGTTTTAGGGCTTAATCATAAAACTGTATCTGTAGAAGTACGTGAAAGATTTACTATTTCTGTAGATAATATCAATAAAGGATTACGTCATTTAGATAATTATAATGGTATCAGTGAAGCTGTAATTTTATCTACTTGTAATCGTACAGAGATTTATGCTGTAGTGGACGATGCTGAGGAAAATATGCAAGATATAAAAGAATTTTTCTTTGCCCTTGCAGGTAGTGATGATGCTAAAGATGAGTATTTTTATTATTATGTGGATAAAGATTGCATAAAACATTTATTTGCAGTAGCTTCTAGTTTGGATTCACTCATTATTGGTGAAGGTCAGATATTGAGCCAAGTGAAGAAAGCTTATTCTATGGCAAGAGAAGCTCAGGCGACAAATACAATTTTAAATACTTTATTTCATCGTGCGATTACTACTGGAAAAAGAGTGCGTACAGAAACTAGAATTGCATATAATGCAGTATCGGTTAGTTATGCTGCCGTACAATTAGCTTTGAAGATTTTTGGCACTTTAGAACATAGCAATACACTTATCTATGGTGCAGGTCAAATGGCAGAACTCACTGCCCGTAATTTGATGGGCAAAGGTGCTCAAAAGATTTATGTAGCAAATAGACATTTTGATAAAGCACAGGAATTAGCTAGTAAATTTGGCGGTGAAGCAGTAGGTTTTCGTGAAGCCTTACGCAAAGCAAATGATGTGGATATCGTAGTAACTTCAACAGGAGCACCACATTATGTAGTAAAACCATGGGAAACACAGTTATTCATGTCTAAGCGAAAGGGCAGACCACTTGTTATCATTGATATAGCTGTTCCTCGTGATGTTGATCCAGATGTAGCGGAAATAAAAGGTGTAGAATTATATAATATCGATGATTTGGAAGCTGTAGTTGAAGATAATATTAAAGAACGTGAATATGAAGCATATCAAGCTCAAAAAATCATAGATGAAGAAGTTGATTCTATTTTAGAGCGTTTTCAATACTTATCTTGTCAGCCAGTAATGGCTCGTTTATCTACAAAAGCTGAACGCATTCGTCGTCGTGAAGTGAAAAGAGCGATGACTAAACTCGGTGATTTGAATGAAACTCAAATCAGAGAAATTGAACATATGTCGCATATGATTGTTCGTAAATTATTGCGTGAACCGATGATTAAATTAAATAGTTTTGCTGGAACACAGCAAGAAGATTATTATGTGAACGCTGTAACTAAGTTATTTAAAATAGATATATTAAAAGAGAGGGACGAGTAGTGCGTAAAAAAATAGTTATTGGTACACGTAGCAGTAAATTAGCTTTATGGCAAGCTGAATATGTGGCTGATCGTTTGCGTAAACAATATGAAGGATTAGAAATAGAACTAATGCATATTGTGACTAAAGGCGATAAAATTCTTGATGTGCCACTTGCTAAAATCGGTGGTAAAGGATTATTTACAAAAGAACTTGAAGTGGCAATGTTAGAAAAACGTGTAGATTTAGCAGTACATAGTTTAAAAGATATGCCAACTGTATTACCGAAAGGATTATCTTTGACTACGATAACTAAGCGTTTAGATTGTGGAGATGCTTTAGTTAGTCCAAAATATAAAACTTTAGAAAATTTACCGCAAGGGGCTAAAGTCGGAACATCTAGTCTTCGTCGCAAAGCTCAATTATTAAAAGCTCGTCCAGATTTAGATATTCATAGTCTTCGTGGTAATGTAAATACAAGACTTCGTAAACTCGAAGAAGAAAATTTTGATGCAATAGTCTTAGCTGTAGCAGGGCTTAAAAGATTGGGCTTTGGTGATAAAATAACACAGATTATTCCTCGTAAAATCTGTCTTCCTGCTGTAGGGCAAGGTGCTTTGGCTATAGAAACTAGAGAAGATGATGAAGAAATAAAACAGATGCTTCAATTTTTGCATGATGATAAAACTGCAGATGCGACAAAAGCAGAACGTAGTTTTTTAGCTCGTGTTGAAGGCGGTTGCCAAGTGCCAGTGGGTGTTTATGCTCAAGTTGAGGACGATGATAGATTATCAGTAGAAGCAGTAATTGGTTCTATTGATGGCAAATGTATAATTCGTGATAAAATCATAGGTTCAAGAAATGAAGCACAAGTTTTAGGAAAAAATTTGGCAGAAAAACTTTTAGCTAATGGTGGACTTGAGATTATGCAAAGCTTGGGTTTATGTTGTTTGGATAAAGCATAAATAAGTAATTGGGTATTAATTTATCTTTTGGAGGTTTTTATTAATGAATGGAATGGTTTATTTAGTAGGTGCAGGTCCTGGAGATTATCGCCTGATTACTTTAAAGGGCAAAGAATGTTTGGAAAAAGCCGATGTAGTCATTTGCGACTATTTAGCAGATAAACGCTTGATGGCTTTTGCTAGAGATGATGTCGAATATATTTATGTAGGTAAAAAAGCAGGCAATCATGCAATGCGTCAAGAAGATATCAGCCAACTTATCGCCGATAAAGCTAAAGAAGGAAAATGCGTGGTGCGTTTAAAAGGTGGCGATCCATTTGTATTTGGTCGTGGCGGTGAAGAAGCAGAAGTTTTAAAGAAAAATAATGTAGCTTTTGAAATCGTACCAGGTATCAGCTCTGCTATTGCAGCACCTGCTTATGCAGGTATTCCTGTGACTAATCGTAAAGTGGCAGTATCTTTTGCTGTAATCACAGGCCATGAAGATCCAACAAAGGGAAAATCTGATATAAATTGGGAAAAATTAGCTACCGCTGTAGATACATTAGTATTTTTGATGGGGGTAGGTAATTTACCACATATCACAAGTCAGTTGATTAAATACGGTAGAAGTGCAGATACGCCAGCTGCTTTAGTGCGTTGGGGTACAAAAGCAGAACAAGAAGTATTAGTGACTACAGTAGGTAATGCTGTAGAAGATGTAAAAAAACATAATTTAAAACCACCAGCAGTTTTTGTAGTCGGTAATGTAGTAAATTTACGTCAGACAATTCAATGGTTTGATAATAAACCATTATTTGGCAAAAATATCTTAGTTACAAGAGCTCGCGAACAGGCTTCTAAATTGACAACAGCATTAGAAGCTTTAGGTGCAAATTGTATCGAAGCTCCAGCTATAAAAATCACAACTCCTGATGATGATTTTGCAAGCTTAGATAAAGCTATCGCTAAAATCGGTGAATATGAATGGATTATCTTCACTAGTACAAATGGTGTAGATAGATTTTTTGCTCGTTTAAATGAAAAAGGATTAGATGTACGTAGTTTAAGAGATGCTAAAGTAGCAGCTATTGGTACATCTACTGCAAATAGATTGAAAAATTATGGTATCATCGCAGATAAAGTACCAACAATGTTTATGGCAGAAGGTATTTTAAATGTCTTAAAAGATGATATCAAAGAAGGCACAAAAGTTTTAATACCGAGAGCACAAAAAGCTCGCGAAGCTTTGCCAATAGGACTTCGTCAATTAGGTGCTATTGTAGATGTAGCAGAAACATATACTACAAAAATGGCAGATACAAATAAAGAAGAAATAAAAGCTTTATTGAAAGAACATAAAGTAGATATGGTAACATTTACAAGTTCATCCACAGTAGAAAATCTTTTAAAATTAATTGATGAAGATAAATCTTTATTAAATAATGTAGCTAAAGCAAGCATTGGCCCTATCACAGCCAATACTTGTAAAAACCATGGGCTTACAGTTGATGTAGAAGCCGATGTATATACTATAGATGGTTTAGTAGCAAAAATAAAAAATTTTGGATGGTGACTATTGATGAAACTCAATACTTTAAGACCACGCCGTTTGCGTTTAAATAACGCTGTTCGCGACATGGTTCGTGAAAATTCTTTATCTGTAAAAGATTTAGTTTATCCTATCTTTGTGGTTGCTGGTGAAAATGTAAAAGAAGAAATTCCTAGCATGCCAGAGGTATATCATCTTTCTGTAGATAATGCAGTAAAAGTAGCTAAAGAAGTTTATGAACTTGGAATACCAGCAATTGAAGTTTTTGGTCTTCCTGAATATAAAGATGAAATAGGTTCTAGTGCATGGGATTTAAATAGTCCTGTACAACGTGCTATGCGTGCGATTAAAGAAGCTGTGCCAAATCTCGTAATCATCGGTGATGTATGTCTTTGCCAATATACAACACATGGTCATTGCGGTCAGCTCTGTGGTCATGAAGTAGATAATGATGCTACTTTAAAATTATTAGCAAAAGTAGCTGTAAGCCAAGCACAAAGTGGTGCAGACATCATCGCTCCATCTGATATGATGGATGGTAGAATTGCAGTGCTTCGTGAAGCTTTAGATGAAGCTGGCTTTAAAAATGTATCTATCATGTCTTATGCAGTAAAATATGCTTCTGGATATTATGGACCATTCAGAGATGCAGCAGATTCTGCTCCTCAATTTGGTGATAGAAGAGCTTATCAGATGGATCCTGCTAATAGCCGTGAAGCGATGAAAGAAGTAGAACTTGATATGGAAGAAGGAGCAGATTTCATCATGGTAAAACCTGCTTTATGCTATCTCGATATCGTTCGTCAAGTTCGCGATAAAATCGATCGCCCTGTAGCTGTATATAATGTAAGTGGTGAATATTCCATGGTAAAAGCAGCAGCTCAAAATGGCTGGATTGATGAAAAACGCATCGTCATGGAAACACTTCTCAGTATGAAACGTGCAGGTGCAGATATCATCATCACATATCATGCTATTGATGTAGCAAAATGGTTAAAAGGTTAAATATTCATTTTTCTTTTGTTTAAAAGAAAAACGAACCAAAAAGAAAATACACCCGCGATATTGATTTTACTTTGGCAAAGATAAAATCATGTCTACAACGCTCTAAACTCGCTTCGCTCAAACAGTAGGACTAAAACCGTAGCCCTGATTTTATCTTTGCCAATAGCTTTTAGCTACCGTAAAAGTCTGCTAACGCGGGGAAGTTTGGTATTTATTAATAATACCGTACTATTAATTTCCGCATTATAAAATTTGAATGGTAACCTTTAGGTTATTGAAAATAATTATCGCTGAATACGTTTTTAGTCTGAATGTTTGAGCGAAGCGAGTTTCTAAGCGTTGTATGAAGCGATAATTATTTTCAAAGTTCAAATTTTATCTGCGGTGGCTTTCTTTGGTTCGTTTCTTTGCCATCAAAGAAATGAACACTTGTAATAATTCTTTTTTTATGCTAAAATATCATTCATGAGCAGTTTCTCATGTAAGACTGCGGTATTCGGGTCTCGCGCAATGGAGACTCATGAACCCCGCCAGGTCCGGAAGGGAGCAACGGTAAGTGATCATCTTCATGTGCCGTGAGGGCGCCTGAATACCGTGTTCTTACCTGAGAAGCTGCTTTTTTTATATCCAAAAATAGGAGGAGGAGCATTTATTATGGCTTATATGGCACTTTACCGAAAGTGGAGACCACAGGATTTTTCGGATCTTATAGGCCAAGAACATATCAGTGAAACTTTATCAAATGCCATAAATACAGGTAAAGTAGCTCATGCATATTTATTTTCTGGGCCACGTGGTACAGGAAAGACAAGCACAGCTAAGATTTTGGCAAAAGCTTTAAATTGCGAGCATGGACCGACACCAATACCTTGTAATCAATGTGTATGTTGTCAAAAGATAAATGATGGTTCATTCATGGATGTTTTTGAAATAGATGCGGCTTCTAATCGTGGTATTGATGAAATCCGTGATTTACGTGAAACTGTAAAATTCGCTCCTGTAGATGGTAAATATAAAGTATATATCATTGATGAAGTTCATATGTTGACGACAGAAGCTTTTAATGCTCTGTTGAAGACTTTAGAAGAACCACCATCTCATGTTGTATTTATTTTGGCAACGACAGAAGTGCATAAGGTGCCAATAACAATACAATCACGTTGTCAAAGATATGATTTTAAACGCATAACCAAAGATGATATCTTAAAGCGACTGGTGATGATTACCGATGAGATGGGATTAAATGCAGATAAAGATGCATTGTCTGTAATTGCTATCCAAGCCGATGGTGGTATGCGTGATGCACTTAGTTTGTTAGACCAATGCCTTGCTTTTACTAAAGATGAACTTACAGTCACTCAGGTAAGAAAAGTATTAGGGCTTGTCGGTCATGATTGGATATGGCAGATAACAGATGCTTTAGCTCAAAAAGATAGTCAAACTATTTTAACTGTCCTCGATGAGGTAATAGCTCAAGGTAAGGAAATAAAACAATTATTGAATGAATTGGTATTGCATTTCCGTTCAATTATGCTCTACAAAGCTTCAAATAAATTATTAAATTTAAATATGTATTTTGAAGATGAAGAAATATTAGCTCGTCAGGCCAAATCATTTACGCATGAGCAAATAATGCAAATCATTCAAAAAATACATGAAGCGATTAATGAAATAAAATGGGCAAGTCAACCTAGAATAACAGCAGAAGTTTTATTTTTAAAATTATGCTGGCAAGGCGAAGCTGAAGATAACAGTTCAGAAAAAATAATGCCAATGATAAATAATAATATATCTGCAGTAAACAACAAAGGTGCTTCAGAGGCTAAAATAATGGCATTAGAGCAGACTGTTTCTCGTTTGGATAGAATAGTGAAAGCATTAAGCAGTCAACTTGCCAATATGCAAGAAAAATATAAGACTGCATCTACAGGAAATACTCCAGTAAGTACGAATAATAATATAGAACAAATGCAAACAATGCCATTGCAACAACCGATGATGAAAGCAAAGGCAAATTCTATCAATAGTGGAAATAAAAATATTAATGTTAATGTGATGCCAATGGAAAATGCTGATGCTACAGCCATATGGCAAAATGTATTAGCAGGGCTTAATGCTCGTCGCAAAAAAGTTGTAGTGGCCTGCGTGAATAGGGCATTACCTTATCGCATAGCAGATAATCAATTTTTTATTCATTTTGATAGTCCATTTTTACAAGCTCGTACAGAAAAAGATGATTATCGTTTATTGATAGAAGATGTTTTACAAAATGTTACAGGTCATAATTTACGTTTAGTCTGTACTTGTGGAGATTTGAAAATAACGCAAATGCCACAAGCTAATAATTTTATAAATAATAATAATGACAATGTTGGTAAATTACAGGAAATAAAAGCACCAAAAGTAACAATCCCGATGATTGAAGATGAAGATGTATTACCGCAAGGTGATTATCAAGCAGATATACCAATGCCTACAGATGATGATTATGTAGATATAGCTTCTTCAGATGTCAATTATGATGATATGACTCCAGAAGGTAAACATACATTACAGACGGCGATTGAGATTTTTGGTGGAAAGATAATTCCTGAAAATAATAAATAAGATTGATAATTGACGATTTTATTTTATTTTGATACTCTAGATAGAGAAAAATATTTTATATGGAGGTATTTTGATGTTTAACCAAGGTAATATGGCTGGCATGATGAAAAAAGTTCAGAAAATGCAAGCTGATATGAAAAAAATGCAAGATGAACTCAAAAAGAAAACTGTTGAAGTAAGCGTTGGTGGCGGTGTTGTTAAAGTCGTTATGAACGGTGAAAAACAGATGCAATCCCTTGTTATTGATAAAGCTGCAGTAGACCCAGAAGATGTAGAAATGTTACAAGACCTTATTTTATCTGCTGTAAATCAAGCTATGGTAAAAGTAGATGAAATGATGGCTAGTGAAATGAGCAAATTAACTAGTGGTTTAAATCTTCCAGCTGGATTATTCTAATGAGATATATTGAGCCTATGGCTAAGCTAATAGAGCATTTTCGTGCTTTGCCAGGAATTGGTTCTAAGACAGCTGTACGCTTAGCATATCATATTTTAGACATGGAGCCTGCCCAAGCAAAAGCCTTGGCGCAGGCTATTATTGAAGCTAAAGAAAAAATAGGCTTTTGTAGTTGTTGTTTTAATCTCAGTGATACAGATCCTTGTGCTATCTGTACATCACCAAATAGAGATCATTCTACTATTTGTGTGGTTGAACAGCCCAAAGATGTAGTGGCCATGGAACGTATGCGAGATTATAAAGGTGTTTATCATGTATTACATGGTGCATTATCGCCGATTGAAGGAGTAGGGCCAGAGGATATTCATATCAAAGAATTATTAAATCGTTTGTATGATGATAAAGTGAAAGAAGTTATCATGGCTACAAATCCTAATATCGAAGGTGAAGCAACAGCTATGTACATTGCCAAATTATTGAAACCACTAGGCATAAAAGTAACAAGAATTGCTCATGGGCTTCCAGTTGGTGGCGATTTAGAATATGCAGATGAGGTAACTTTGGCTAAAGCTATTGAAAATCGTCGAGAAATGTAAGCTCATTAAGATAAAGGTTGTGATTTTATGATAGAATCTACATTAGTTATTGCATTTTTTGTTGGTCTATTAGTTTTATGTGCATTCACTAAAATCTTTTCTATGCCACTTAAAATTTTATGGAATTGTATTTATAATAGCATTATTGGTGCTATTGTTTTATATGTTATAAACTTTTTAGGTTTTGTTTATATTCCTATTAATTTTATAACGGCATTAATAGCGGGAATATTTGGTGTACCAGGTGTTTTGGTACTAGCGATTTATGCGATGTTATAAAAGCTACAGTTATTGACTGTAGCTTTTTTTAGATTAAATATAGATTAAAATTAGATATAATAGTTAATTAGATAATTGATTGATTATATTTTATATGTTAAAATAACTATAATTTAGATAGAAAATAACTATTAAAATAAAAGAGAGTGTGTATAATGAATTTCAAAAAAATATTAGCAATTGTGATGGTGTGTGTTTTTGCTTTTAGTGGTATCGGCATGGCAAAAGCAAAATCTGGTGGAGGCGGTTTTAAAGCTTCAGCTAGTACAACAAAATCTTTGACTCCATCTACAAAATCAACAACAACTACAACACCAAAAACAGATGCTCCAAAATCCAATGCTACAGAAGCACCTAAGTCTAACGCAACTACAAATAATACGACAAATAATGCAAGTACAAATACTGCCAATAAAACAAATACTACAAATAACACTGCAAATACTGCTAATAATCAGCAGTCTGGTAGTCGTTGGGGTAGTGCATTGAGAAATATTGGCTTATTTGCTGGTGGTATGTTTTTAGGTAGCATGCTCAGTAATATGTTTGGTTTTGGCGGTTTCATGGGTGATATTTTAGGTTTAATTGCCAATGTGGTACTTATCGGTATCGTAGTAATGGTGATTATGGCTATTTACCGTAAACTTTTTGGCAAAAAAAATGAAACTAATGCTTATGCTAGTAGCAGATATGCTGAAGATAATTTCCGTTGTCCTAATTGTGGATGGATGGCTCTAGATAGAAATAATCCACCAAAATTCTGCCCTGAATGTGGAAACCGTTTAAATGGTGCAAATCAAAGTGAATATCAGCAGTATAACCAATATACAAATGAACAGGATGCAGAGTATACTGAGTCTAAAAGTGGGAAAATAATAGATATTACGCCACCAAAAGATAAAAATAAATTTTAATTAAATAATGATTTTATGTATAAAAGCGACACTATTTAAAGGTGTCGTTTTTTATTTTTTAGATAAAATTTGCCTAGATGTGATAAAATGAGAATTGTTTATATTTAGGAGGCGATAAATTTGAATGTATCACAAGCAAAAAAAGGGAAATCTTATATTGTAAAAAAAGTGAACTTAGAAGGCAATATTGAACGTCGTCTAGAAATGTTAGGCATGACAGACCAAGTAAAACTTACAGTTTTGAATAAAAAAAATCAAGGTGCTGTAATTATAAAAGTACGTGGCACTCGTTTTGCCATAGGTAAAGAAATAGCAGATGCTATAGAAATCGAGGAATTAGAAAATGAGTAAAGATGTTCATGTAGCTTTTATTGGCAATCCTAATTGTGGGAAAACTACTTTATTTAATGCTTATACAGGTGCACATCTAAAAGTAGCCAATTGGCCTGGTGTAACTGTAGAGAAAAAAGAAGGTGCAATGCAATTCCATAATGAAAATTATAAATTGGTGGATTTGCCAGGTATTTATAGTTTGACTTCTTATACTATGGAAGAGCAAGTATCTCGTCAATATATATTAGATGATGAGGTTGATATAGTTGTAGATGTAGCAGATGCTTCTTCTTTAGAACGAAATTTATATTTAGCTCTACAACTTATTGAATTGGGAAAACCGATGGTTTTAGCCTTGAATATGATGGATATTGTTGAAGAACGAGGTATGGATATCGATTTTCATAGATTGCCAGAAATGCTAGGGATACCAGTAGTTCCTGTTAGTGCTAGAAAAAAACGTGGTCTGGAAATCTTAATGCATGCAGTAGCTCATCATCAGGGTAAAAAAGTTAAAGACAAAATAGAACATCATCATGATGAAGAAATTTTAAATCGTAAACACAGACATAATCATCATAAAGATTGTGTAGTTGTTTATAGCGATGAAATCGAGGATAAAATCGATATTATCGAGGAAGCTCTCGTTGAAAAATATGGTCAATTACCGAATTTGCGTTGGCACGCTATCAAGGAATTAGCTCAAGATAAGGAAATAATTGAAAAATATCCTTTGGATTTGCCCGATGTATTGGATAGAAGTTATGAAAAGGATATCATCAAGCAAAAATATGACTTTATCGAAGAGATAATACAAGAAGTATTGGTAAATAAGGATAAAGAAGCACGCTCTACAGATAGAATAGATGTTGTGCTTACTGATAATGTATGGGGTATTCCTATATTTTTGGCTATCATGGCATTTATATTCTTTTTAACTTTTACTATAGGTGATATTTTCAAAAATTATTTGGTAGAAGGCATTGATATTGTAAGTAATAATTTAATGGCGATATTAGAGTCTATCAATGTAAGTCCAGTGATATCTTCATTGCTGATTGATGGAGCAATAGCTGGTATAGGTGGTATATTAGCATTCTTGCCGAATATCTTCATTTTGTTTTTGGCTTTAGCTGTATTAGAAGATAGTGGATATATGTCGCGTGTAGCCTATGTCATGGATTCCGTGATGGGCAAAATCGGTTTATCAGGTAGAGCATTTATTCCTTTATTATTGGGTTTTGGTTGTTCAGTGCCAGCGATTATGGCATCAAGAGCCTTAGAAGATCCGAAAGATAGATTGCGTACTATTTTGGTGACTCCATTTATGTCATGTAGTGCTAGACTTCCAATATATATTTTATTTTCAGGAATGTTTTTCCCAGAATATGCGATGTTTGTAGCTTTTTCTATGTATGTAATCGGCATAGTCATGGCGATAATCATAGCTAAAATCTTTTATAAGGTGAGCGATAAGAGCGATAAAAAAGTATTGTTGATAGAACTTCCAGAATATAAATCACCAAATGTAATGTCTATATTCTTATATGCTTGGGAAAAAGTTAAATCGTATTTAGCCAAAGCAGGTACAACTATTTTTGTAGCTTCAATTATTATTTGGTTTATTTTAAACTTTAATTTCTCCGGCATGGTAGAAATTGGAGATAGTTTTGGAGCTCAAATAGGTAGATTGATAGCACCGCTTTTAGTTCCAGCTGGACTTGGTTTGTGGCAGATAGCAGTGGCTTTGATATCTGGTATCGCTGCTAAAGAAATAGTTGTAGCAAGTTTAAGTGTATTGTATGGTATTTTAAATATCAATTCAGTAGAAGGTATGAATACTTTAGTTGGACAATTAGCACAAGTTGGTTTCCATGAGCTAAATGCTTATGTATTGATGGTATTTTGTTTATTATATACTCCATGTATAGCTAGTATCGTGACGATAAAAAAAGAAACTAATTCTAATAAATGGACTTGTTTTGCTATAGTCTTTCAATTATTAGTAGCTTATGTAGTAGCCGTACTTATTTACCAGATTGTAAGTAGAATAATTTATTAATGATAAAATATAAGTAAAATTTTTATTTAGAATTGAATTATGTTGAACAGTACTGATGAGAGTTTTTCATTTTTAATATTTATTGGAAAAACTTTTATTGGTGCTGTTTTTATTTTTATTTATAAAATATATGGGAATAGTTGTATAATAGATATTATTGAGAGCGATTTTCATGATATAATATAAATAAAATATGATTAGTAAAGGTGTAAATATGGAATATAAATATAAGTTTTTTGCTTATTTACCACAAGAAGCGAAAGATATACGTACAGAAGTATTTGTGAATGAACAAAAATTTGAAAATGAATTTGATGATATAGATGATATTGCGTATCATTTAATTATTTGGAATGGAGCAAAAGCTATAGCAAATGCAAGATTATATCGAGATGATAAGCAGGAAAATTCATATATAATAGGCAGATTAGCTGTGCTTAAATCATATCGCAATTGTCATATAGGCAGTGAATTAATGCGTTTATTAGAAGAAAAGGTGAAAACTTTATCAGGTAAAAAAATCAGCTTATCGGCACAGTGCAGAGCAAGAGCTTTTTATGAAAAACTAGGTTATAAAGCTAGTGGTGAGATTTATTTAGATGAATATTGTCCACATGTACATATGGAAAAATTAATAAATGATAAATAAAATATTAAAAAAATAAAGGAAGGATATGATTTTGTGAGAATTATAGGAATTATAATTATCATAGTAGTATTAGGATTTTTTGGTGGATATGGAATAATGCACTCTCAACTAGATAATAGTATCGGTTCTAAAGAAGCAAAAAATATTATTCCTATGGATAATAAAACGGAACAACAATTACAAGAGTCACCAAATAATTTAAAAGTTGAAAAATCAGGTACGATTTCTAAAGAACAAGCTGAAACTATTGTTTTAGATAATGCTGATATACAGGCAAAGGATATCAGTAAATTAAAGACTAAAATAGAGAATTATTATGGTAAAGATATTTATGATATTGAATTTTATGCTGATAATAAAAAATATGATTATAATGTAGATATGTATGGCGGAGAAATTCTAGCTATGGATTATGAGATTGATAAAAAATATTATGCCAAATTAAAGGGCAAATCCATAGATGAAGAAGAAGCGAAAGCATTAGTAGTAGCTCAAATACCAAATGTGGATGCTCAAAGTATTAGATTGAATTTAGAACATGACGATGATTATTTACAATATGAAGGTATGGTACAAGTAGATGGTATTTTATACGAATTTACGATAGATAAAAATACAGGAACTTTTGTAGAATGGAAATGGAAGAAAAATAAATAAAAATAAGCTATAGCAATTTCTGCTATAGCTTATTTTTTATGAGTTAATATTAACCTTTAACAACGATATTAACAAGTTTTTTAGGAACGCTGATTACTTTAACGATAGTTTTACCTTCAATTAAGCCTTTGATTTTTTCATCAGCAAGAGCGATTTCTTGTTGTTTTTCGCGAGTTGCAGAAGAAGAAACCATTATTTTGCTACGTAATTTACCATTGATTTGAACAACAACTTCAACTTCATCAGCAATAGTAGCTTTAGGATCAAATGTTGGCCATGTAGTATGATGTACACTGCCTTCTTGACCGATTTGTTGCCAGAGTTCTTCAGTAACATGTGGAGCAAATGGTGCTAAGAGTTTAATTAAGTTAACAACTACTTCACGAGCAAGACCTGCATTTAAGTTGCCATCTTTGAATGTGTAGAAAGCATTTACAAGTTCCATGATGGAGCTAATTGCAGTATTGAATGTACCGCGAGTACCGATATCTTCAGTTACTTTTTCAATAGTAACATTTAAAATACGGAATAATTCTTTTTCTTCTTTAGTGAGTGCAGTTACATCAAAAGCAGGATTTTCTTTGATTTTATCAGCATAAGAAAGAACAATTCTCCATACACGCTGAATGAAACGCCAAGCACCTTCAACACCTTGGTCACTCCATTCAAGGTCACGTTCTGGTGGTGCAGCAAATAAGATGAAGAGACGAGCTGTATCAGCACCATATTTTTTGATGATTTCTTCAGGAGATACTACGTTTCCTTTAGATTTGCTCATTTTGGAACCATCTTTGATAACCATACCTTGAGTTAAAAGATTTGTAAATGGTTCGTCGAATTCTACAAGACCTGCATCTTTTAATACTTTGGTGAAGAAACGGGAATATAATAAGTGTAAGATAGCATGTTCAATACCACCGATATATTGGTCAACAGGGAGCCAATAATTGATAGCATCTTTGCTAAATGGAGCTTTATCATTATGTGGATCAGAATAACGCATATAATACCAGGAAGAACAGATGAATGTATCCATAGTATCTGTTTCGCGTTTTGCAGGAGCACCGCATTTTGGACATGTGCAATTTACGAAATCTTCAGCTTGAGCAAGTGGAGAAGTGGCACCAGTTTCGAATTTTACATCTTTTGGTAATTTTACAGGTAATTGTTCTTCAGGAACGAGTACTTCACCGCAATGAGGGCAGTAAATAATAGGAATTGGAGCACCCCAATAGCGTTGACGGGAGATGAGCCAATCACGTAAACGATAATTTACACGACGTTTGCCGAGATTGTTTTCTTCGAGCCAATCAATCATAGCAGTGATAGCTTTACGGTTGTTCATACCTGTAAATTGACCAGATTCGATGAGTTCGCCATCTTCAACGTAAGCATTTTCCATAGTTTCAAGAGTTAAATTATGTTCTTTATTTTGAATAACAATTTTCATTGGTAAATTGTATTTTTTAGCGAACATAAAGTCACGTTCATCATGAGTTGGAACACCCATGACAGCACCAGTACCATATTCAAAGAGTACATAGTTTGTTACCCATACAGGAACTTTTTCACCGTTAAATGGATTGATAGCATAAACACCAGTGAACATACCTTTTTTCTCAGATTCACTAGAAGTACGTTCGATTTCATTCATGTTATGAACTTCTTCGATGAATTTTAAGATTTCTTGTTCATTTTCTTTACCTTTGATGAATTTTTTTACAAGTGGATGTTCTGCTGCAAGTACAACGTAAGATACACCAAATACAGTATCTGGGCGAGTTGTATAAACAGGAATTTTTTCATTATATTCAGGTACATCAAAGCTAAATTCAGCACCTTCACTACGACCAATCCAGTTATCCTGCATGATTTTTACGCGGTTTGGCCAGCCTTTGAGTTTATCGAGGTCCTTTAATAAAACATCAGCATAATCTGTAATTTTTAAGAACCATTGTTCGAGGTCTTTTTTCACTACAGTATTATCACAACGCCAACATTTGCCATCAATAACTTGTTCATTAGCAAGTACTGTGTGACAAGTTTCACACCAGTTAGCAGAAGCTTTTTTCTTATAAGCTAAACCTTTTTTATAGAATAATTCAAAGAGCCATTGAGTCCATTTGTAATAATCTTCAT
Organism: uncultured Megamonas sp.; assembly: GCF_958438645.1. Classification (NCBI taxonomy): domain Bacteria; kingdom Bacillati; phylum Bacillota; class Negativicutes; order Selenomonadales; family Selenomonadaceae; genus Megamonas; species uncultured Megamonas sp. Next base: position 44,630 of record NZ_CAUBSM010000007.1, on the reverse strand, counting down.
GACAAGTAGCGACTTTTCTATCCCAGTCATAAGAAAGGCCCATTTCTTTTTGTTGACGAGTCATATTTGCCATATTGTCTTCTGTCCAATCAGAAGGACTGATGCCATGTTTGATAGCAGCATTTTCTGCAGGCATACCAAATGCGTCAAAGCCCATTGGATGAAGAACGTTGAAACCATTCATAGTTTTATAACGAGCAATAACATCACCGATAGAGTAATTGCGAACATGTCCCATATGTAAATTACCAGATGGGTAAGGGAACATTTCAAGTACATAATATTTTGGTTTGTTAGGGTCCATATTAATCTGGTAAGCTTTAGTTTCGTCCCAGATTTTTTGCCATTTTTTTTCAATGGATTGAGGACAATATTTTTCCATAAAATTAACACTCCTATACTGTTTTTGGACATTAAAAAAGTCCCTGGCAAAATGCCAGGGACGAATTATCGCGGTACCACCCTGATTGATAACAAAAAGTTATCCTCTTTAAAATCTTAACGGGATCAGCGGTGCTTTAGCACTCCTCCACAGCGAGTTCAACTACAAGATTATAGGCTCACATCAACCGCCTACTTTCTGAAATCTCTTTAAATAGTTTACTACTCTGTATCATTGGATTTGAACTTGATATAAACAAATATCATTATACTTAGCTACTATATTAAAGTCAAGTAATATTGTTACATTGTTAATTTTTAGCTAATTGAAGGTGAATTCTATTTAAATAAAAAAATACATAGTCTCATAATTTAATACCTAATATTTTATAGGTGAATGGAAAAATAAATTGGTTAAAAAATTGAAAATAAAGCATAAATTAAAATTGATTTCCTACTAAAACAATAGTAAAATAATTATGAGGTGATTTTGATGAAGGTATCGACAAAAGGACGATATGCCTTGCGAACAATGATTGATTTGACTGTTAATGAGACAGGTAATCCTATACCATTAAAAGATATTGCCAATAGACAAAATATAAGTTTAAAGTATATGGAACAAATAATTTCATTATTAATAAAAGCTAAATTAGTAAAAAGTGTACGTGGAAATAATGGTGGATATTTATTAGCTAAACCAAGCATGCAATATACAGCAGGTGATATCTTGCGTGCTGCTGAAGGTGATATGGCTCCGATTGCTTGTATCGAAAATGATCATAGTAAATGTAAACGAGCTGATTATTGTAGTGTATTGCCATTTTGGTTAGGTTTAAATAAAGTAATTAATGGATATTTAGATAGTGTTACTTTATCTGAATTGGCACGTCAAGCAAAAGAAACGAATAAATTATTTAGTTGTAAACAACATGAAGAAAAAGCTAAAAATTAAATTTAAAATAAAAAAATAATCCTTGGCAAGAGCTAAGGATTATTTTTATAAGATTGAATAATAATAAAATAAATAAATTTTGCATAAAATAGATTAGATTTTATTTACTAAAAAAATATACAAATTTACATTTTTTATGTTGTATATATTGTATTTTGCCTATATAATATAAAAATATGACTGTAATCGTAACACATTAAATTAAAAGAAAGGATTTTATTATGCAGGTTAGAGTTAGTGACGTAGTAGTAACGGGATTTGCATTATTCGCAATGTTTTTTGGTGCGGGAAATGTAATTTTCCCCCCATACCTGGGAATGACTTCTGGTACGGAGTGGTTGTCAGGATTTTTATGTTTTATTTTTATTGATGTATTTTTATCTTGTATCGGTATATTTACTATAGTTTATGGTGGCGGTGGCATTAAAGCCTTAGAAAGTGTCGTAGGAAAAGTTCCGGGAATGATTTTAAACGTAGCGGCTGTATTATGTACAGGGGTGTTGATTGCACCACCTAGAACGGCAGCAACAACTTTTGAAATGAGTATTGCACCATTTACAGATAAGATTTCATTATTTATGTTTTCAATTGTGTTCTTTGCTATTGTATTCGCGTTTACTATTCGCCCTACGCGATTTGTAGATATTATTGGTAAGTTTTTAACACCAGTGCTTATTATTTGCACATTTATTTTAATCATCATAGGTATAATCAGTCCTATAGGTGATATAGCAGCACCAGTATCACAGACAGTAGCGGAAGATGGTATAATTGCAGGATATCAAACTATGGATATTTTAGTTGTATCAGGTTTTGGTCTTGTAATGCTCAATACTTTGCGTTTAAAAGGTTATGTAGATCGTAAATCGCAAATAAAGGCAATTATCGGCGTTTGTCTTGTAGCAGGTATATTATTATCTTTAATTTATGGTGGATTGGCTTATTTAGGAGCAACTTCTAGTATTGTTTTAGGCAGTAGCAATCTCAATCAAGCACAGCTTATTGTAGCTATAACTAATCATTTAATGGGCCATACAGGCATGGTTATTTTAGGGGTAATTGTAGGATTTGCTTGTTTGACAACAGCTGTAGGTCTTATTGGTTCAACAGCTTGTTTTTTTGAAGACTTTACAAATAAGAAAATCAAATATCCTGTATGGGTTGTTATCAATACATTAATCAGTATTTCTCTTTGTAATTTAGGATTGACAACTATTATTGAAGTAGCAGTGCCTATATTAACAACAATTTGTCCACCATTTATGGCAACTGTATTATTATTGTTATTCCGTAATCAAATAAAAAGTACAGTTGTATACAAAGGAATTGCTTTAATCGCATTTATGTATGGCTTGATTTCTACAATTCAATCTTATATGTGATAATTTTCTATTAATAAATATAAATGTAAATATAAATGATAAAAATATAGATTTATAAGTAAAAACTAGGAAGAGTATTCTCCCTAGTTTTTATTTTTTTAGTTTAAAGTGATTATTTTTATTTATATATTAGGGTAAAAGTATAACTATTGCTAGGAACTTCTACTAAATGATATAATTATAATAATAAAATAATAAATGGAGGAACAACGTTGGACGCAAAACATATTAGAAATTTTTCGATTATTGCTCATATCGACCATGGTAAATCTACTTTGGCAGATAGATTAATAGAATATACAGGCACGCTCACTGAACGTGAAATGGAATCTCAAGTTTTAGATAACATGGATTTGGAACGTGAACGTGGTATTACTATTAAAGCTCAGACTGTACGTTTACACTATAAAGCAAAAGATGGCGAAATCTATGAATTAAACTTAATTGACACACCAGGTCACGTTGACTTTAACTATGAAGTATCTCGTAGTCTAGCAGCTTGTGAAGGTGCGTTATTAGTTGTAGATGCTACTCAAGGTGTAGAAGCACAGACTTTGGCAAATGTTTATTTGGCATTAGAACATGATTTGGAAATCATTCCTGTAATCAATAAAATCGATTTACCAAGTGCCGAACCTGAAATGGTAAAACAAGAAATTGAAGATATCATTGGTTTAGATACTTCTGATGCAGTGCTTGCAAGTGCTAAAGCAGGTATTGGTATTGAGGAAATTTTGGAACAAATCGTGCAGAAAATCCCTGCTCCACCGGCTGATAATGATAAGCCATTAAAAGCACTTATTTTTGACTCTTATTTTGATGCTTATAAAGGTGTAATCGCTCATATTCGTGTAATTGATGGTTCTATTAAACCTGGCATGAAATTAAAAATGATGGCAACTGGTAAGGAATTTGAAGTTACAGATATCGGTTGTTTTAGACCACAGCCAGTTAATATCAATATGTTAGAGACTGGTGAAGTTGGATTTGTCGCTGGTAGTCTTAAAAATGTACGTGATGTTCGTGTTGGTGATACTATAACTGATGCGAATAATCCAGCTAGTGAAGCACTTCCTGGTTATCGTGGTGTAACACCAATGGTATATTGCGGTTTATATCCAGTGGATAGCTCTGATTATGAAAATTTAAAAGATGCTTTAGAAAAATTACAATTAAATGACGCTGCACTTACTTTTGAACCTGAAACATCTATTGCTTTAGGCTTTGGTTATCGTTGTGGTTTCTTAGGCCTTTTACACATGGACGTTATTCAGGAACGTTTAGAACGTGAATATAAATTAAAACTTATAACAACAGCACCAAGCGTTATTTATCATGTATATAAGACTAATAAAGAAATGGTAAAAATCGATAACCCAGCATTGATGCCACCACCAACTGAGATTGAACATATAGAAGAGCCATATGTAAAGGCTACAGTAATTGTACCAAATGATTATGTAGGACCTGTAATGGAGATTTCTCAAGAAAAACGTGGTGTATTCAAAACTATGGATTATCTTGATGTAAATCGTGTAATGGTAATCTATCACATTCCACTTAGTGAAATCATTTATGACTATTTTGATAAGTTAAAATCTGCTACTCGTGGATATGCTTCACTTGATTATGAAATGACAGATTATCAGCCATCCAAATTAGTAAAACTTGATATCTTGTTAAATGGGGATCCAGTAGATGCCTTATCCACTATTGTTCATGTAGATAAAGCAGCAGCTCGTGGTCGTCAATTAGCAGAAAAATTAAAAACTATAATTCCACGTCAGATGTTTGAAATTCCTATTCAGGCAGCAGTGGGTAATAAGATTATTGCTCGTGAAAATGTACGTGCTATGCGTAAAGACGTACTTGCAAAATGTTATGGTGGGGATATCACACGTAAACGTAAATTATTAGAAAAACAGAAAGAAGGTAAAAAACGTATGAAGGCTGTAGGTTCTGTAGAAGTGCCACAAGAAGCTTTCATGGCGATTTTAAAAATAGACTAATGGGATTTGGCATATATATTCATATTCCATTTTGTAAACAAAAATGTTTTTACTGTGATTTTGCTTCAACTGCAAAAAAAGTAGATGAAACTTTATATGAAAAGTATATAAATGCACTTTGTCAGGAAATAACCATGTATCAGGCGTTATTTCCTGATATTTGTATTGATACGATTTATTTTGGTGGCGGAACTCCTTCGATTTTGCCACCAAATTTAATTATACGAGCATTAAATACTATAAAAGCAAATTTTACTTTAAATTCTGATATAGAGATAACTTTAGAAGCAAATCCAGGGACTGTAGATGAGCAAAAATTACAGTATCTTTATCAAAATGGAATTAATAGATTGAGTTTTGGTGTACAAGCAGTACAAGATGATTTATTAAAAAAAATTGGGCGAATTCACACGATTAAAGAAGCTGATATGGCTATAGAAATGGCTCAAAAAATAGGTTTTAAAAATATAAGTGTAGATTTAATGTATGGACTTCCTACGCAGACGCTAAAGATGCTTAAAGAATCTGTATCTTGGGCAATAAATAAAAATATACAACATATATCTATATATGGTTTACAAATAGAAGAAAATACCGTTTTTGGCAGATTATATGATCAAGATAAATTGATATTGCCATCAGAAGATGAATGTGAAGAGATGTATGATTATTTGACAGAGCAATTGCCTAAAAATAATTATCATCGATATGAAATATCAAATTTTGCTAAGTCTGGTTATGAAAGTAGACATAATTTAGCTTATTGGCAAGATAAATTTTATCTAGGTTTAGGAGCAGGGGCACATGGATATTATGATGCAAAACGTGTGCAAAATCCTTTTGATATAGACGAATATATAAAAAAATGCAATCAAAATATATTGCCATTTATCAATGAAGAAATCGTGGATAAAAAAGCTCATATTGAAGAATTTTGTTTTTTAGGTTTGCGAATGAGTAAAGGTATAGATAAAGAAATTTTTAGGAAAAAATTTAATTTAGATATAGAAAATTTATACAGGGATATTTTAGTTAGACTGGAAAATGAAGATTTAATTATAAATACTGAAAAGTATATTTATTTAACCTCAAAAGGTATGAAATTTGGCAATCAAGTATTTAGTGAATTTTTATTGGATTAATAAAAATACAGAATAATATTGAGTTTTTATTTATAACTAAAAGACATCAATAACTAGGGACTTCTTTACAAAGAGTAAATTTAGTTATATAATTAATTCGAGTATTAAATGTTTCGGTGTATATATATTATCTCTAAAAGTGTATCTGTACGGGACGGTTTAACGTTTAAATTTACAATAATAATGAATACTAAAAAATAAATATATATATAAATATAAATTTGGAGGTGCTTTTTTTTTGGCAAAGGAAGCTCAAAAATTGCAAATAATTCCTTTGGGTGGACTTGGCGAAATTGGTAAAAATATGACCGTTGTACGTTACGGTGATGATATTATCGTTATTGATGCTGGGTTAATGTTCCCTGAGGAAGAGATGCTAGGTATAGATTTAGTTATTCCTGACATTACGTATTTATTAGAAAACAAAGATAAAATAAAGGCAATTGTACTCACACATGGTCATGAAGACCATATTGGAGCGTTGCCTTATGTTTTACGTCAAATTCCTAATATACCAGTTTATGGTACTCGTTTGACTCTAGGAATTTTAGAAGGTCGTTTAAAAGAAAATGGAGTAGATGCAAGTAATCTCCATCCTGTTTATCATGGAGATATAATAAGTGCAGGTTGCTTTACTGTTGGTTTTATTCGTGTAAATCATAGTATTGCTGATGCGTGTGGTTTATCCATTAAAACTCCTATTGGTATGATTGTGCATACTGGTGATTTTAAATTTGATTATACACCAGTAGATGGTAAAATGACTGATTTTAGAGCTTTTTCTGATTTGGGAAATAGAGGCGTTTTAGTATTATTAGCTGATAGTACAAATGCTGAACGCGAAGGACATACACCAAGTGAACGTACAGTAGGTATTGCTTTTGAAAAAGCTTTCCGTAAAGCAAAAAATCGTATAATCATTGCGACTTTCTCTTCAAATGTACATCGTATACAACAAGTTGTAGATACAGCTATAAAATATAATCGAAAAGTAGCTATTTTAGGTCGTAGTATGATAAATGTAGTGAACATATCTATAAAATTGGGCTATTTAAATATGCCAGAAGATATGTTAATCGACATTGATGAAATCAATAATTATCCAATGAACCAAGTAGTAATAATAACTACAGGTAGCCAAGGTGAACCAATGTCAGCTCTCACTCGTATGTCTACAGCAAATCATCGCAAAGTAGGCATTGTACCAGGTGATACAATTATTATTTCAGCTACACCTATTCCAGGCAATGAAAAATTAGTTTCAAGAACTATAGATAATCTATTAAAACAAGGTGCTGACGTTATCTATGGTCGTGATGAAGGAATTCACGTTTCAGGTCATGCTAGTAGAGAAGAATTAAAATTAATGCATAATTTAGTTCGTCCTAAATTTTTCATACCTGTACATGGTGAATATCATCATATCGTAAAACATGCTAAATTGGCTGAAAGTATTGGCATGCCAAAAGAAAATATTTTCATCAGTGAAATTGGACAGGTTTTAGAATTTACACGTGATAAAGGTCAGATTGTAGGAAAAGTAACTTCTGGTAAAGTCTTAATCGATGGTCTTGGTGTTGGTGATGTCGGCAATATTGTACTTCGTGACCGCCGTCAATTATCTCAAGATGGTATCTTAATCGTAGTTGTTACTATGGATAAAGAAGGTCGTTTTATCGCAGCTGGCCCAGATATCGTATCTCGTGGTTTTGTTTATGTCAGAGAATCTGAAGCTTTGATGGAAGAAGCAAAAGAAAGAGTAACTTCTGCCATTGAACATTGCTTGGATAATGATATTACAGAATGGTCCGTGATAAAAAATGATATTCGCGAAGCTATTGGCAGATATCTTTATGAAAAAACACGTCGCCGTCCAATGATTTTACCAATTATCATGGAAGTTTAAAAATAATAGTTAAAATAAAGGAGAAGAATGTAAGTTCTTCTCTTTTTTATTTTTTTTTGTAAAAGATAAATGAGGATAAAGATATTATTATATGTATAAAATATGTATAAAAAAATGCACTTTATTTGTTAACTTAAAAAGTAACGCCTAAAGTGCATTTTTATTTATTGTTATAAGACAAACATTTTTAATTTATTAGAAACGGTATGAATTTCTAATGGCAATACAGGGCCAAGTTCACCATCTAAATCACTTTCAACGCGGTCTGGACAAGTGAATTTAAAATAAGAAGCTTGTTTATAGATTATATTTTTATTATCAAAAGAAGTTTTTCCTGCAACAGTATCAGCTACGATTTTCATTAGTTCAGGAATATTACATTGTTTTAATAATATCATATCTAATTTGCCATCATCAATTTTGGCATCCATGGATATATTTTTAAAACTAGCTACTACTGGAGAATTGACAACTAAGACGAAGAATATTTTTTCTTGGATTATTTCACCATCAGCTTCAATGGTGAAATCTAAACCACGAAATCTAGGAAGTTCGCCAAGCCCACGGAAATAATAAGCCAATTTACCAAAGGTATTTTTTAGGCGAGTATCAACTTCGTGAGCGACACCTGTCATCATGCCAGCACTGATTACGTTTATAAAATACTCGTTGCCAATGGAACCAACGTCTACATATTGAGTTTTTCCAGTGATGATACTATTGATATATTCATCAAATTTGGTATCAATCCCTAAATGTGAAGCAAAATCATTAGATGTACCACTAGGAATAATACCCACAGGCACATCTAAATTTTCTTTTAAAGTCATATTTATGATTTTGTGCAATGTACCGTCGCCACCAGCGGCAATGATACCATCGGCATTTACATTGCGTACACAATTAGCGAAAAAAGGATCAAAGCTTTCTTTTTTTGTGCGGTAAGGCATGATAATGCAATCACGACTTTGGAATTTATTGATAATATCATCTAATTTTTTCTTAAACATAGCATCACCAGAAACGGGATTATATGCCAATAGAAATTTTTTCATTGTATGATCTCTCCATTAATTTTTTAAAACACCAATTTTTTTGAAGAAACGAATGCTTGGTGCACCAATCATTGGAATGCGTTCGATATCTGATTCCATGATACCACCAATTAGAATTAAGACAATAATATAGAAGAACATACCAACAAATAAAGATGCAAAAGTAGCTAAAGCATTACTTGCTGTTTCATATAATAAGAAATCATAGCCGAAATGTATAATACCAGCCATAATAGCAGCAGATACAATGGTTTTTAATAACTGCATGATTTCAATTTTATAATTGATATATTTATATAAGAAGTATAAATTGATTAAAGCTGCAATACCGATATCAGCAACAGTAGCCCAAGCAGCACCCATGATGCCAAGTGAAGGTTGTGCTGTTAATACCCAGTTTAAAATGACTTTAGCAATGGCGGCGATGACCATATTAATCATTGGAATGGTAGGGTGTCCAAGTCCTTGGAGAACACCTGTAGTAACTTGATGTAGTCCAAGTAAGACTATGCTAAAAGAGGAAACCCAAACGGCAGGGCCAGCTCCTGGTGCATTGTAGATTAAAGTAGAAATAGGCACAGCTAACATTAAAACTGTTACAAATGCAGGGAAACAAATGAAATTTGAAATACGCATAGCGGCTGCTGTTTGATTAAAACAACGAGTTTTATCTTTTAGCGTGCGAGCTTCAGAGATAGCAGGTACGATACTTACTGCAAGCGAAGCTGTTAAAATTGTAGAAAGATTTACAAGTGGTACAGCCATACCAGTCAAATAACCGAATAATTCTGTAGCTTCATTTACGCTATAACCAGCAACTTCCAAACGAGCTGGTACGATCAATAAATCAAGATTGGATACGATAGGAAGCATGATACTAGCAGCAGAAACTGGAAGTGCTAGTACAAAGATACGTTTAATAATCTTCCAGACAGAAGCTGTTTTAGGATCGTTTAGAGGTTTTAATTCGTTGCCATATGTTTTGACGATATCTCTTTCTAATTTTATATGGAAATAAATTAAAACGATAACACCTGTAATAGCACCTGCTAAAGCACCTAAAGAGGCACCGGCTGATGCATATTCTAAGCCATATGGTAAAAGAAGTTGAGCAAATAAAATCATGGTTACAACGCGGAATATTTGTTCAACAATTTGAGATACAGCAGTTGGCGTCATGCGTTGCCAACCTTGGAGATATCCTCGAGAACTAGCTAAGATAGTAACGAAGAATACAGCTGGAGCTAAAGCGATGATAGAGTAATATGCACGAGGATCACGTACAAATTGCCAATCTATAAGCCATTGAGCACCAAAATATGTCAGTAAACTGAAAAATAATCCAGTGCAAAACATAAAGCACATGGAAATACGAAAAATGCGTTTTGCCCCAAAAATATCATTTAAGGCTACTCGTTCAGCTGTTATAATAGAAATAGCTACAGGAACACCTGCGGAAGATACGGTCAAGGCTAAAAAATAAATTGGGAAAGCCATTTGATAAAGGCCGATACCTTCACCGCCTAAAACACGGGATACAAAAATCCAGTTTAATGAGCCGATAACTTTAACTACTAAGCTAGCGACTGTTAATATAAAAGTTCCTTTGAGAAAGCTTTCAGCTTTATGAGATTTTTTTGAAGAATTGTCTTGTTCGTTAATGGAAAACACCTGCTTTAAAACATCATTTTCTTTTGATTGAAAAGACTGTATAATAATAAATACAGTTTAAAAAAGTAATTATACTAGAAAATTATAGCATTTATCGTAAAACTATGCTAGTATATTTTATTTTTATAGTAATGAAGTCAAGATATAATGAATAGTAGATAATATTAATTGGAATGAAAAGAAAGGAAAATTCTTATGGATTATAATTATCTAGGATTTGATATCAATATTGGTAAATCAAAGCCTGAAAATATTGTACATAAAGATGTTGCTTGTCCATTTTGTGATGTAAAGAGTTTAAAAAATATCATAGAAATAAAAGATGATATGATTTTGTTGGAAAATAAATATCAAGTATTACAAGAAGCTTACCAATTATTGATTATTGAAGGCAGTGAATGTAATGTAGATATTCCAGATTATACTTTAGAACATATGCAAAAGTTAATGCACTTTAGCATAAATCATTGGTTGAACGTAATTGCAAGTAAAAAATATAAAACAGTGCTTTTCTTTAAAAATCATGGGCCTTTATCTGGCGGAACTATGCGTCATCCTCATATGCAAATTGTAGGTATTAAAAACTTAGAGTTTAAAAATATGTGTGATAAGCGTCAATTTGAAGGTATTAAAATTGCAGAAAAAAATAATGTAATCATGAATTTGTCTACAAAGCCACGCGTGGGATTTACAGAAGTCAATGTAATTATGCAAGGATTAAACGATATCGATACTTTAGCTGAATTTGTGCAGATAGGTGTCGATTATATCATGAATCATTTTAGCGTAAATTGCAGCAGTTATAATTTATTCTTCTATTTAATTGACGGTAATATACATGTAAAAATAATGCCTAGATTTGCGACATCTCCATTATTCATTGGCTATAATATCGAACTTGTACCAAATAATTTACAAGAAATTGCAAAACATATAAAACAATTATATTTTGATAAAAAAAACGACTAAGCATTTAAGCATAGTCGTTTTTTATTTATAAAATTATTTCATATCATCTTCAGCATCTTGTTTTTCTGGTGGCACAGGGAACATTTCTAAATCTGGGTTATTATCTTGAATCCAGCCTAATGCCCATTCGTTATTTACAAGAAGAACAGGGCGTTCTTTCATATCATATACGAACATTCCACGGTCAGCACCACGGAGAGATTCTGGAGTTACAGGACGATTATCTTTAAAACGAAGCCAACGAGCAACTTCAAATGGTTGCATATTCATGACTATTTCTGTATTATATTCGCTTTTTAAGCGGTATTCTAATACATCAAATTGCAATTGTCCTACAGTACCAACGATATAAGATTCCATACCAGCACCTGCTTGTTGGAATAATTGTACAGCACCTTCTTGTGTAAGCTGCATGATACCTTTTACGAATTGTTTGCGTTTCATAGTATCTTTAGCGGAAACACGAGCAAATCTTTCTGGTGGGAATACAGGGAAATCTGCAAATCTGAATTTATGAGAAGGCATACAAAGTGTATCACCGATGCCGAAAATACCTGGATCAAATAGACCGACGATATCTCCAGGATATGCAGTATCGATGATTTGACGGTCTTGAGCTAAGAATTGTTGTGGCTGAGAAAGTTTTACAGCTTTACCACCTTGCATATGATATACGCTCATACCACGTTCGAATTTACCAGAGCAAATACGAATAAAGGATAATCTATCATGATGAGCAGGGTTCATATTAGCCTGAATTTTGAAGATAAAGCCAGAGAATTTCTCATCATCAGGACTGATAAGACCATCAGAGCTCATGCGTGGCTGTGGTGGTGGTGCAAGACGAAGATATTCTTCTAAGAAGCCACGTACACCAAAGTTAGTCATGGCACTACCAAAGAACATAGGTGTCAATTCACCTTTATTTACTTTGTCCATAGACCACTGTTCGCCAGCAACATCAAGTAAATCAATATCATCTAATAAAGCTTGATAATCAGTGTCACCGATGATTTCTTTAGCTTTAGGATCTTTTAAATCATAAATTACAGATTCACGTTCTTCTTGACCATGAGATGTATCTTCACTGAATAATTCCACTTTTTCAGTTTCACGGTGATAAATACCTTTATAATGACCATCTGTGCCGATAGGCCAATTCATCGGATAAGAGCGAATACCTAAGACATCTTCGATTTCTTCCATTAATTCAAGTGGAGCTTTACCGAAACGGTCAAGTTTATTAACAAATGTAAAAATTGGAATATGACGTTGTTTACAAACTTTAAATAATTTTTTTGTTTGTGCTTCGACACCTTTGGCTACATCAATAATCATGACAGCACTATCTACAGCCATGAGTGTACGATAAGTATCTTCACTGAAGTCTTGGTGACCTGGAGTATCAAGGATATTGATACGACAACCAGCATAATCAAATTGAAGCACACTAGAAGTTACAGAAATACCACGCTGTTTTTCAATTTCCATCCAGTCAGAAACAGCATGACGTTGAGTTTTACGGGATTTTATAGAACCTGCTAAATGGATTGCACCTCCATAGAGCAATAATTTTTCAGTTAAAGTAGTTTTACCAGCATCTGGGTGAGAGATAATCGCAAAAGTACGTCGTTTTTGAATTTCAGTTTGTAATTCCGACAATTTAAATCCTCCTACAAAAAAATAGTACTATCTTTTTATTTTATCATAAGAATAGATAGAGTGGTAGGAATTTATTAAAATATATATCATAATCAGACATTATAAAGAGATGTCCTGTAATAAGATACATTAATATATATTTGAAAAAGTAACAGTTTATCAAATGTGCTGGAAAAATATAGTACTTATTGTAAAGAAAGCAATTTTTGTGTAAAAAATAAGGATGTTAAAAGTATGTAATAACTATTATTTGCTGATTAGTAAAAGATAAAAAATATGACTTTTTTTAATTTAGTACTTGACTACTGTAAACTTGTAAAGTATAATAAACAACATCAAGACTAAGACCTACATAAAGGAATTATATGAATTATATTTTAGGCCTATTTAGGAGGAATCATAATGAATTTTTCTAAAAAACGCTTGCGTGTAGCAGGGTTGCTTCTTGGTATGACAATGTTCGGTAGTATTTTCGCTGGTTGTGGCGGTCAAGAAGCAGCAAATAGTGACGAAATTAAAATCGGTGCTAACTTTGAAATGACTGGTAATGTTGCTAACTATGGTACAACAACATTAGATGGTTTGAAATTAGCTATTAAAGAAGCTAATGATGCTGGTGGTATTAATGGCAAAAAGATTACTTTAATCGAAGCTGATAATAAATCCGATCCAGCAGAAGCAGCAAATGCAGCTACAAAACTTATTTCTGATGATAAAGTTGTAGCTATCGTAGGACCTGCAACTTCTGGTGCAGTTCAGGCTGAATCTCAGGTAGCAGCAGAAAATAAAGTTCCAATTATTGCACCTGATGCAACAAGCCCTGATATTACAGTTGAAAATGGTCAAGTTAAACCATTTGTATTCCGCGGTTGTTTCATCGACCCATTACAAAGTAATACAATGGCAGCATTTGCAGCTAATGAATTAAAAGCAAAAACTGCTGTTATTTATTTAGATTCCAGTACAGATTATTCTAAGAGCTTAGCTGAAGTATTCAAAAATAAATTTGAAGCTTTAGGCGGTAAAGTTGTTATGGAAGAAGCTTTCGTAGCTAAAGACCAAGACTTTAAAGCAACTCTTACAAATATTAAAACAGCAAACGCTGATATAATTTATATTCCTGCTTACTATGAAGAAGTCGGTAAAATCGTAAAACAAGCTCGTGAACTTGGTATTACACAGCCAATTTTAGGTACTGATGGTTGGGATGATACAAAAGTAGTAGATATTGCTGGTGCAGATGCACTTAACAATACTTATTATGTTACTCATTATATTGACACTGATCCAGATGCTAAAGCATTTGTTGATGCATTCACAAAAGAATATGGTCATGCTCCAGGTGTATTTGCTGCTCTTGGTTATGATGCAGGTAAAATGCTTATTGATGCTATTAAACGTGCTGGTAGCACAGACCCTGAAGCAATTCAGAAAGCACTTGCTGAAACTAAAGATTTGCAAGTTGGTACTGGTAAACTTACAGTTGATGAAAATCATAACTTGATTAAAAATGCGTTTATCATTGAAATGAAAGATGGCGTAAAAACTCTTAAAGAAAGAGTAACACCAACAACTGCAGAAGGTTGATTGATTACTAGATAAGTGCAAAGAAGCCGCAGAAATGCGGCTTTTTTTGTGAAGGAGGAACGAAGATGGATTTTTTTCAGCAACTCGTGCAACAGCTGATAAACGGTATTTCTTTGGGTAGTATCTATGCACTTATTGCCCTCGGTTATACAATGGTTTACGGTATTATTAAATTGATTAACTTCGCTCATGGCGATATTTATATGGTAGGTGCTTATATCGGTTTCTTCGCTGTTAGCATAGCACATTTTTCTATTATTCCATCATTGATTATTTCCATGGTGGTTACAGCTATTTTAGGTATGTTAGTAGAACGCATTGCATATAAGCCATTGCGTAAAGCACCTCGTCTTTCACTGCTCATTACAGCGATTGGTGTATCATTCTTCTTGGAATATACTAGCATGTATTTCGTATCACCAACACCACGTACATTCCCAAATGTTGTAGACATACCGGCTATTAACATTGGTTCTTTTATCATTAATGGACAACAGTTGATGATTTTTGCGATAACTATAGTACTTATGATTATCTTAACTTATATCGTACAAAAAACTAAAATGGGTAAAGCCATGCGTGCAGTTTCTTTTGATACAGAAACAGCTCAGCTCATGGGGATCAATGCTGACCGCATTATTTCTTTTACATTCGGTATTGGTTCAGCACTTGCAGCTGCAGGTGGTGTACTTGTAGGGGTTTATTATAATTCTATAGATCCACTCATGGGTATTATGCCAGGTCTTAAAGCTTTCGTAGCAGCTGTTCTCGGTGGTATCGGTAGTATTCCAGGGGCTATGACGGGTGGTATTGTACTTGGCGTAGTTGAAGCACTCGTTTCAGGTTTTATTTCTTCAACTTTCCGTGATGCGGCAGCTTTTGCTATTTTGATTTTAGTATTGTTGTTTAAACCATCTGGTATTTTCGGTAAGAATACTAACGAGAAAGTGTAGGTGGTAAAAGTGAATTCATTGAGAAAAAGAGATTTAACAACATTAATATTATCTTTAGTATTATTCGGTGTTTTATATTTTTTAATGGAAACAGGTGTTATCGGTTCTTTCTGGGAATTGAATATTTTTCTTATCTGTATCAACATCATAATGGCAGTAAGTTTGAATTTGATTAATGGTTATACAGGTCAATTTTCACTAGGTCATGCTGGATTTATGGCTGTTGGTGCATATGTTGGTGTAGTATGCACAGTTAATTTTCATGTTCCATTTGGGTTGGCTTTAATACTTGGTGGTTTAGCAGCTGGTGTTTTGGGCTGTTTGATCGGTCTTCCTACACTTCGCTTAAAAGGTGACTATTTAGCCATTGCCACATTAGGTCTTGGTGAAATCATTCGTATTGTCATCATGAATATCGAATATGTAGGCGGTGCAGCAGGTTTTAAAGGTATTCCACACTATACAACTTTTCCATGGGTATTTTTAGTAATGCTCTTTACATTGTTTTTCATTAAAAACTTTGTTAATTCAAGATTTGGTCGTTCTTGCATAGCTGTGCGTGAAAATGAAATAGCAGCTGAAGCTATGGGTGTAAATACTACAAAATATAAAGTTATGGCATTTACTATCGGTGCAATATTTGCAGGTATTGGTGGCGGTTTATTTGCACATTGCTTCTATATCATTAATCCATCATCCTTTACTTTTATGGCATCTTTCAATTATTTAATCATGGTTGTACTTGGTGGTTTAGGTTCGATTACAGGATCTATCGCTGGTGCATTTGTCGTAACATTCGTTTCTGCGGCTCTTGCTAGCTGGCCAGAATTCCGTATGATTATATACGCAATTGTATTGATATTATTGATGTTCTATCGTCCACAAGGGCTTTTTGGCTATAAAGAAATTACTAGTATGAAATTTTTCCAGCGTTTCAAAGGAGGCCATAAAGCATGAGCGAATTATTAAAAACAAGTGGTGTATCTAAAGTATTTGGTGGTCTTAAAGCTGTATCAAATTTTGATATGCAGATAAATGAAGGCGAACTTATCGGTTTAATCGGGCCAAATGGTGCGGGTAAAACAACAGCATTTAATTTACTTACTGGTGTATATCAGCCTACAACAGGAACGATTGATTTTAATGGAAAAAGTATTATTGGCTTAAAACCATATGAAATAACAGGCAGAGGCATTGCCCGTACATTCCAAAATATTCGTTTGTTCTCTGAACTTACTGTATTGGATAATGTAAAAATCGCTTATGGTATTCATGCTAATTGTAGTTTAATAGAATCAGTATTACGTGTTGGTCGTTATCTTAAAGAAGAAAAAGATATTGAACAGCAAAGTTTAGATTTGCTTAAGATTTTTAAATTAGATGATAAAGCGTATGAAGTAGCTAAAAATTTGCCATATGGTGCACAGCGTCGTTTGGAAATTGCTCGTGCTTTGGCAACAAAACCAAAACTTTTATTGCTTGATGAACCGGCAGCTGGCATGAACCCTCAAGAAACACAAGAACTCATGAATATGATACGCTGGATACGTAAAGAATTTGGTCTTACTATTTTGCTTATCGAACATGATATGAGTCTTGTTATGGGAATTTGTGAACGTATTTATGTACTTGAATATGGTAGCATTATTGCCAGTGGCACACCTGATGAAATTAAGACTAATCCAGAAGTAATCAAGGCATATTTAGGTGGGGAGGCATAAATAATGGCATCATTGTTAAAGATAAATGACATAAATGTGTATTATGGTGCAATTCATGCAATAAAAGGTATTAGCTTAGAGGTAAATGAAGGCGAAATTGTTACACTTATTGGTGCTAATGGTGCTGGTAAATCCACAACTTTGCGTACAATTTCTGGGCTTTTAAAACCTAAGACAGGTTCTATTGAATTTGAAGGTAAAAATATTGCTGGTATAGCTGCTCAAAATATTGTAAAAGCAGGTATTTCACAAGTTCCAGAAGGTCGTCGTGTTTTTGCAGAAATGACTGTTATGGAAAACTTAGAACTTGGTGCATTTATTCGTAAGGATAAAGATGGCATAGCTAAGGATTTAAAGATGGTATTTGAACGTTTTCCAAGACTTGAAGAAAGAATAAATCAACAAGCAGGGACTTTATCTGGCGGGGAACAACAGATGCTTGCTATGGGGCGAGCTTTGATGAGTAGACCGCGTTTACTGTTATTAGATGAACCTTCTATGGGTCTTGCACCTTTATTGATAAAAGAAATTTTTTCGATAATACAAGATATCAATAAAGCAGGAACGACTGTTTTATTAGTAGAACAAAATGCTAATATGGCACTTTCTATTGCTAATCGTGCATATGTTTTGGAAACAGGACGAATTACACTTTCTGGCGATGCAAAAGAACTTGCTGCTAGTGAAGAAGTAAGAAAAGCATATCTTGGTGGTTGATCATTAATATATTATTGTGTGCAGGGATTCGTTAGATTTATAGCGAATCCTTTCTTATAGGATTATAAAAATTATGTGGGGTGAGAATAATGTTTGTTATTAATAGAATGACAAAAAATCCTATGACTGTAACAGCTGATACAAAGGTCGATGAAGTGGCTTATTTAATGAAAAAGCATAATTTTCGTCGTTTACCTGTTGTAGAAAATGGTAAGTTAGTAGGATTTTTGAGTGACAGTGATATAATACGAGTATCACCATCACCTGCAACTACATTATCTAGATATGAAATAAATTCACTACTTGCTAAAATGTGTGTTCGAGACATTATGAAAAAAGATGTTATTTCAGTAAATGTAGATGCTACTATTGAAGAAGCTGCACTTATTATGTATAAAAATAAAATCGGTGGCATGCCAGTTGTAAGTAATATGGGTGCTGTAGTAGGCGTTATCACAGAGACAGATATTTTTAAAACATTTGTAGATGTAATGGGCTTAGCTGATGGAAAAACTCGTATTACTTTGGAAGTTACAGATAAAATCGGTGTAGTAAAAGATATTGCAGAAATATTTGGACAAGCAGGTGTTAGCATTGATAGCTTGATAACTTGCAAAAAAGAAGATAATAAATATGAAATCGTTATTCGTGGCGATATCACCGATATTGATGATATTAAAGCAAAATTAGAGGCAAAAGGCTATAAAGTTATTCATACAGTAAAAATTGGGTAATTTATAAAAAAATAAAAAGGCAGAATATATATTCATATTCTGCCTTTTTCTGATCTATTTATTAAATAAAATGATAAGAGGAATCGAATATGAAACAAAATATAATTGCAAATAGAATAGATTCTTTTAAGAAGAAATATGTAAATTTTAAAGATAAAACAGATTATCATGTTTTCACTTTGTTATGTATGAGATATTTCTTTTTTTGTGAAGATAATGCAAAATTTGATGAAGATGAAGTAATTGATTATTTGACGGATGGTGCAAATGATGGTGGTATAGATGCTATTTTTAATGATCCTAATAGTGAAGATAATGATGTTATTATTATGCAAAGTAAATATTATAATAAATCTAGATTAAAAATAAATGATATTATAATGGAATTACATAAAATAAAGAATACTTTAAATTCGTTTAAAGAAGAAAAATTTGCTTCATTTAATAAGAATTTAGTAATGGCTTATAAAAATTCTATAAATCAAAAGAATGAAATAGGTACTATAAGAATATGTTTTTTTACTACATATCAAGGACGAACAAAAGAGGATCGCGATAATATTATAAAAGAAGCTAGGGAACTTTTCAGAGATTTTGATATTGATATAGATATATATTTTAAGAAAGATATAGAAAATCAAATTGAATTATGTGAAAATGGAAAATTATTTATTGAAGATGATAATTTAATTATTGATGAAGAAAATAATTATTTAAAGTATAAGAATTCTGTTATTGTAAATATCTCAGCAAAATCACTTCAAGATTTATATTATAGAAAAGGTAATAATTTACTAGGTATGAATTTGAGATATTATGTTAGACAGAAAATTGTAGATAATGCTATAGAGAATACTATAAAAAATGAACCACAAAATTTTTGGTATAAAAATAATGGTATAATTATTGTTTGTGAAAATTATAATATTGAAAACAATGTATTAAAATTAAAAAATTTTTCTATTATAAATGGAGGTCAAACTACAACTCGAATAGGAAAAATCGATATAGAAGAAGATTTTTATCTACAATGTAAAGTGATTGTGTATCAAGGATGTAATATTCAAGAAAAAAGTAAATTTGTTTATGATATAGCAGAAGCATCTAATGCACAAAAGCCAATAAAGAAAGCTGATTTAAAAGCTAATGCTCCAGAACAATTACTTTTAAAAGAAAATTTAGCTAAAGTAGGAGTATATTATATTACAAAAAGAGGAGAAGTGGTTCCAAAGCAATATAAGGATAAGCTTTATAAAAATACTAAATTGGATGAAGTAGGAAAGTTATCATTAGCAGGTATATTACAAATGCCAGGATCCGCTAGAAGTAATTCAGCAAAGATGTATGATAGTGAATATGATTATATATTTAAAGATATAAAGGCTGGAATTATAGCAGATTTACTAAAAATAGATTATTATTACAAAAATTTTCTTAAAAATAAGTTAAAAGAGTTTGAATTTGAGCAAGATATTATATTGCCAATGATAAAAAATGGAAGAACTTTTCAATTGGCATGTATAGTTTTTTTACTTAAAATAAAAAGAAACATTTTTTTATATAATGATATTGCTGGATTAATGAATGATATGAGTGAGTTAAAAAATATTTTAAAGAAAGTAGGAGATATAGAATATTTAATAAAAAGAAAAATCAATGCAGAAGAAGAAATTTTTTATAAAATTTTTTGCGTCATAGGACAAGAAGTATTAGGATATTGTTTCCAATTTGCGAAAGATGTAGCTATGGAAAAAAATGAAACAATAGTAGCTTCTGATTATTTAAAAAGTGATAATAATTATTATAAAAAAGTTATACAGAGATTATGGATTGTATATAATAGTAATAAAGAATTAAGAAATTATATTGATAAAATTTGTGCTAAATAGATATTTAGAATAATATAAAAATTAGTAATGAGATATTAAATTTTATTTTGATATCTCATTTTTATTATAGAAAAATATTTTTAATTAAATTATCTAATATATTTTGAGAAGTAGTATCTAGGAAATAGTAGTCCACCATTTGTTGAATTTTTGATTATTTTGGTCAAGAAATACAGTTTCCCCTAATAGTGGAGTGAGCAGTTTATATGATTTATTTTGACTAGCTGTATAAATGCGTTCAAAAGGATCTTGCCAGTGGTGAGGGCTTAGTGCAAATTTTCCACAATGCACAGGTAAAAGCATTTTAGCTTGTAAATCCATAGTAGCTTGAGCTACTTCTTCTGGCATCATGTGAATTTGTGCCCAAGATGTATTGTATTGACCATTTTCCATGATAGCTATATCAAAGCCTTGAAAATAATCACCAATTTCGCGGAATTGAGGACTATATCCTCCATCACCACTATAAAAAATTTTTTTGGTAGGTGTAATGATGGCAAAAGAAGCCCAAAGCGTCTTATTATTTTCTAAAAATCTTCCTGAAAAATGGCGAGAAGGTAAAATATAGATTTTTAAATTATCACTAAGTTTTATTTCGCTATACCAATCTTCATCATGAATTATATCAGGATTAAATCCCCAATGATAAAAATGACTACTAACACCTAGAGGACAAACAATATGCTTGATTTTATGCTTTATGTTCATAACAGTAGCGTAATCTAAATGGTCCCAGTGGTCATGAGAGATGATTAAAACATCAATATCAGGCATATCATTAGCTGTATATATATTTGTACCAGCAAAGGCTTTATTGATGAAAAACAAAGGAGAGGCATAATCACTGAATACAGGATCAACTAATATCTTGATACCATTAATTTGCAGGTAAAAACTAGAATGACCAAACCAAATAAGTAAATTTTCTTTAGGATTTAAAGCTTTTAAATCTGTTTTTTGCGTAGGAATATTTTCCTTAGGTATGGTTACACCTTTAGTAGGAAATAGAATTTCTTTAATGCCATTATAATAATTATCTTTATTGACTAAGACAGATGTAGGCTCAAGATTTTGGAATGCTCCATTTACATAATGAGGAGATTTTAAAATTTTAGCCAATTCATCACCCTTAGGTGAGCGACCAATTTTAGGCTGATTGATAAAACCAATACCACCCATAGCTAATAAAGCTGTAGTAATCCCAGCTAATTTAAAGAAATTGCGACGAGAAATAGACATAAAAATTACTCCAATATATAATAATTAATTTAATTATACATATTGGAGTAAACACAAAGTCAACATTTTATTCGTTTTTCTTTTATATAAAAGAAAAATGAACCAAAAAGAAAAAGCCCCGCAATATTGATTTTACTTTGGCAAAGATAAAACTATGTCTACAACGCTCTAAACTCGCTTCGCTCAAACAGTAGGACTAAAACCGTAGCCCTAGTTTTATCTTTGCCAATAGCTTTCAGCTACCGTAAAAGTCTGCTAATGCGGGGAAAATTTGCATTTATCAGATAAACTAAGACTTTATCTATGGTAGGTATTTTTTATTGTTTGTGTATCAAAGAAGAATAAGTTAATTAATAGGATAAGAAAAAATATTATACATTTTTTCCCATTTGATATGCTTCATCTATAATGGGGGTTCCAAGTACTTTTCCAGCTTCCATTGCGTCAGTAGCATATAGACGACCTTTAATAGTATAAGCTTCAAGATGTTCAACAAAACCATCTAAATCACCTAAAGAACGTTCTATAATTTTTTTATCTAGTCCAGCTGAAACGATATAATATACTTCTTTTTTTCCTAATTTTTGCCAAATAGGGTAAGTGCGGTCGATGAATGTTTTCATCTGTGCACAAATGCCATAGAAATAAACTGGTGTAGCAAGTACTATGACATCTGCTTGTTGAAATTGTTCTAATATATATTGCATATCATCTTTTAATATGCAGGTACCGCCATTTTTCATACAAGCATCACAAGCACGGCAAAAGTGAATATTTTTATCTGCAAGTCGTATTAAATTTACGCAATGTCCCGCTTCTACAGCTCCTTTGCGAAAACTTTCGCATAATAATTGTGAATTTCCTTTTTTGCGAGGACTTCCTGAGATTATTAAAATATTTTTCATGATATATGCCTTCTTTACGTGTATGATAATGTATTTTTTTATTCATTGAAGAAAGATGAATAGATAAATGATTATTTTTTTACGAGTAAACATACAGATTCTACATGACCTGTTTGTGGGAACATGTCTACAGGTTGAATTTCTAATGCTTTATAACCGAGTTCATCTAAAATAGCGATATCGCGAGCAAGTGAAGCTGGGTTACAAGATACATAGACAATGCGTTTTGGTCTCATAGCAGCGAAAGTTTTTAAAACTTCTGGTGCACAGCCTGCTCTTGGTGGGTCAGTTACGATTACGTCTGGACGAAGTCCTTTGCGATAAAGTTGAGGCATTAATTTAGCAGCATCGCCTGTTAAAAATTCAGCATTTCTTATATTGTTATCACGAGCATTAGCAATAGCGTCGCGGATTGCTTCAGGTACGATTTCCATACCGTAAACTTTTTTTGCTTTTTGAGCTAAGAATAAAGAGATAGTACCTGTGCCACAATAGCCGTCAATTACAGTTTCTTTGCCCGTTAAATTAGCGTATTTTAAAGCACATTCATATAATTTTTCTGCTTGTTCTGTATTTACTTGGAAGAAGGAAAGTGCAGATATTTTGAATTTTAGACTGCCTAATCTGTCTGTGATATGAGAGGCACCCCAAAGAATTTTGCATTCTTTGCCCATGATGATATTATTTCTACCAGTATTGATATTTTGTACGACACTTGTCAAATTTGGAATTTTGGAGCGTAGGAAATTTACGATTTCACGCATGCGAGGTATTTTTGGTTGAGCAGTAACGAGTACGACCATACATTCAGTTTCATCGCGATTAGTACGGCCTACGACATGGCGTAAAAGACCATAATGAGTTTTTTCATCATAGACACTTAATTTAAATTTTGTAGCCATTTCGCGTACAGCATTGGCGATTACATTATTTGTATGTTTTTGAATATGGCAGTTTTCAGTATTGATGATATTATGACTGCTATGAGCATAACAACCGACGATAATGCCTTCTTTTTTACTTCTGCCGATTGGAAATTGCATTTTATTGCGATAATGCCATTCATGAACAGATGGCATAGTAGGGTGAATGATGATATCTTTTTTGATGGCGATATGTTCCATCATATCGATTACTTTTTGTTTTTTAGCATTGAGTTGAGCTTCATAAGAATAATGCTGAAGCTGGCAAGCACCGCAGTCATCATATACTTTACAGATTGGTTTTATTCTGTCTGAAGTTTTTTCAATTATAGATACTATTTCGCCTGTAGCATAATTTTTTTTCACAAGTGTGATTTTGGCTTCTACAGTTTCACCAGGAAGTGCATAAGGAATAAATACAGTGAAATTTTCAAAGCGACCGACACCTTCACCGCTTTGTCCCATTCCTGTGATTTTTATTTCATATTTCTGTCCTACTTGAACAGGAATTTTACTTTTCATTAATTAAAAAATCCTTTCTGTAATAAATAATTATTTAGCAAATGATACTTGAGTTAATAAATCAAGTGGTTTAGCGATTAAAACATCGGCACCATTATTTTTTAATTCATCAGCAGGTCTAAAGCCCCATAATACACCAACAGCTAACATATCGGCATTTTTGGCAGTTTGCATATCTACATCAGAGTCTCCAAGATAAGCTATTTCTTGAGGTTTTAATTGCCAGTTTTGAGCAATCATCAAGACTTTGCCTGGATCTGGTTTGCGTTTTAATCCAGCTTTATCGCCAATTATTTCACTGAAAATACCTTCGCCAAATAATAATTTTACGATATCTTTAGCAGCTTCATCATGTTTATTTGTGCAGATACCGAGTTTTATATTTTGCTGTTGGAGTGTTTTTAATAAAGGCAAGATATCTTCATAAGGAGCTGTATGATCTAAATTGTGTTTAGCATATATTTGTTTAAATTTAGCTAATGCTTCATCTAAAAGATATTGTTTATCTTGAGGTAAGGAGCGTTCAACTAATTTTCGTATGCCATTACCTACACGATATTTATAACTTTCAATATCATAGGTGGGGAGATTATATTCTGCAAGTACGGTATTTACACTATTTGCTAAGTCTGTTAAAGAATTGACAAGAGTACCATCAAGGTCAAATATAACACCTTTGTAATTCATAAAATCAACCTTCTTATATTTGTAGTTTTATATTAAAGATTAGTATGTGACTTTTCTAATTGTAAGAGATAATTTTTAAAATTTAAGCCACCAGCATATCCTGTTAGTTTTCCATTGGAGCCAATCACACGATGACAGGGAATAATAATAGGCAGTGGGTTTTTATTATTAGCCATGCCTACAGCTCGATATGCTTTAGGCTTATTGATTTTCTGAGCGATTTCTTTATAACTAGTAGTTTGCCCATAGGGGATATTTTGAAGCTCTTTCCATACTGCAAGTTGAAAAGGAGTACCTGTTAATTTAAATGGTAAAGAAAATACAGTGCGTTTTCCTTGAAAATATTCATCTAATTGAATAGTAGCCATAGATAAAAGCTCTGTTGTTTGAAACAGAGCTTTTTGTGGTTGATTAAAGTGAATATTGATTAAATGAGTTTTTGTCGCTACTAGATATAAAGAGATATTTTCAAATTGATATTTACAAGTGTAAAGCATATTTAGACCTCTTTTATCATAGTGGTTAAAATTTCAGCGATTTGTTTTAATTTCCAAGGTTGCATTTTCAATACAGGTATGGCTCTTTTGTATTGATGTATAGTCGCCATGATGATGACATCACTAGTTTCTTTGCTTAAATCAGCACAATGACGAGAGATAGCGACTTCACCGCCTTTACTTAAAAAAGTTTGTTTTAAAATATTGGCAGCTTTGCTATTTACATCACAGAGTTTTATCACTTTGAAAAGTGCTTTATCTTGCATTAATTTTATACCAGCATCAGTGCAGTTGATATTTTCCATGGCTTGGCGAACATCATCGATAGTATTTAAATTTAAAATTTGAGGTGTGAAATCATTTGTCATTTTGCTTAACCTAAATAAGGATTAATTTGTTTTTCATAAGCGATAGTAGTAGCTCCACCATGGCCAGGATAAACAGTTAAGCTTTCATCTAAAGTCAAGATTTTAGCTTTTAGATTGGATACTAGATCAGTCATGGAACCTGTAGGAAAATCTGTTCTACCGATAGAGCCAGCAAATAAAGAATCACCACTCATGACTACACCTTCACCGACAAGGCAGATACCGCCAGGTGTATGTCCTGGAGTATGGATTACTTTTAAATTACAATTGCCAAAAGAAATAATATCGCCTTCGTGTAAGATTATATCGGCAGGTTGAGAGATGATAGGTCTACCCATATAACCACTTTCAGAGAGATTGAGATGAGGGTCAGTGAGCATGCAAGCGTCATCAGCATGAATGGCTAATTTTGCTTTTAGAGCTAAACCTAATTCTTTATTAGCTCCGATATGGTCAGCATGACCATGTGTATTTACGATATATTTAATATGAAGCTTTAAATTATTGATCACATTTAAAATGCTAGTAGCTTCATCACCAGGGTCAACAACTATGCCTTCTAAAGTTTGTTCATCATATAAAATATAGCAATTTTCCATGATAGGTCCAACTACTAAGGCTTTTATTTTCATAATAATGCTCCTTTATTTATTAAATTATTTTTCTTTGGCAGAACTACTTAAATTACGACGAACACTATAAACATCTTTAAGACGGCGAAGTGTATTCATCAACTGTTCTGCACGAGCTAGATTTTTTGTATGGAAGGTAATGGTCATTACAGCAGTTTTATTGCTAGGAATACTGCGAGAGGAAATATTTTCAATATTTATTTTCGCATCAGAAATTCTAGCGATGATTTCTGTTAAGATGCCTTGTCTATCATAGCAACCGACTTCGATAGTTACAGGATAAGATTGATCAGTGCTGATATCCCAATTTACATCGATGACACGCATCATATCATTGCCTTCACGCAATACATTTGGACAATCTGCACGATGGACGGATACACCGCGACCGCGAGTTATATAACCGATTATTTGGTCGCCTGGGATAGGATTACAGCATTTGGCTAAATGTACGAGGAAGCCGTCTTCTCCTTCGACTAAAATACCATGACTTGCTTTTTTCTTAGGTGTTTTTGGTTTGATTTTTTCCAGCATTTGAGAGATATCTGGTGGTGTGATATCTTGAAGGTCTTTTTTATAGAAAGCAATGAGTTTACTCATAATGCTATTTACAGTGATACCACCAAAACCAATGGAGGCAAACATATCATCAATATTTTGGATATTGAGTTTTTGTGCTACTTGTAATAGTCGATCATTTTTAGCTAAATCTTTAAAATTATAGCCTAAATGTTTAGCTTCATTTTCTAGTAATTCCATACCGCGAGCGATATTTTCTTCACGGCGTTGTTTTTTGAACCATTGGCGGATTTTTGTTCTTGTCTGTGAGGAGGCTACGATATTTAACCAATCCGGACTTGGGCCATTATTTTGTTTATTGGTGATTACAGAGACTATATCACCGTTTTGCAATGTATATTCAAGTGGAACAATTTTACCATTTACTTTAGCACCTACACAGTGATTGCCGATATCTGTATGAATATGATAAGCAAAATCTATAGGATTTGAGCCTTTTGGTAGGTTGATAACATCACCGCGAGGAGTATATACGAATACTTCATCAGAGAAAATATCAATTTTGAGTGCTTCAAAATATTCGCGTGGGTCAGAGAATTCATCTTGAAGTGTGATCATCTGGCGAAGCCAAGAGAGTTTTTTATCGTATTCACTGTTGGCACCGATACTTTTATTGCCAGCTTCTTTATATTTCCAGTGAGCAGCAATACCATATTCAGAAATAGCATGCATGGCAAAAGTACGAATTTGAATTTCAAGTGGTAGACCGTTATCTGTGATTACTGTAGTATGCAAAGATTGGTAGCCGTTAGTTTTTGGTACAGCGATATAATCTTTAAATCTGCCAGGTAGAGGTTTCCACATAGCATGGATGATGCCAAGCACAGTGTAACAATCAGGAATAGTTTCTACGAGTACACGCACAGCGAGTAAATCAAAAATATCGGAAATATCTTTGTTTCCCTTTTTCATCTTGCGGTAGATACTATAAAAATGTTTTGCTCTACCTTTGATTTCACCTTTTAAATGAATTTTATCAAATTCTTGTTGGATTTTTGCCACAGCATCGTTGATAAAACCTTGACGTTCTTCACGTTTTTGATTTACTTTGTCCACTAAATCATAGTAAGTTTCTGGTTCAAGATAACGCAAACATAAATCTTCAAGTTCCCATTTGATATTGGAAATACCGAGACGATTGGCAAGTGGTGCATAAACTTCTAGCGTTTCTTTGGCAATGCGTTTTTGTTTTTCTTCACGCATATATTTTAATGTACGCATATTATGCAAACGGTCGGCTAATTTTATCATGATTACACGAATATCTTTAGCCATAGCTAAAAACATTTTACGATATGTTTCGAGCTGTTGATCCTCTTTGGATTTGTATTTCATTTTACTGAGTTTAGTCACGCCGTCAATGAGCATGGCTACTTCTTCGCCAAAGAGTTCTTTCATTTGTTCAATAGTATAGATAGTATCTTCCACAACATCATGTAATAAAGCAGCAGCGATAGTAACGTCATCAATATGTAAATCAGTCAAAATCATCGCAACATGTAATGGATGTGTGATATACATTTCACCTGAAATACGTTTTTGATCAGCGTGTGCTTCATATGCTAAATTATATGCTCTAGTAATTAAATCAAAATTAGCTTGTGGGTTATAACTTTTTACAGTATTGATAATATCATCAATTGAAATGTCCATATTATCATTTTTCATCTTAATCACTCCAGAGATTATGAAAAACATAATCATAAAATTTATCTAAAGACTAAAAAGGAATATATAAAATTATAAAATAATGATAATATATATATATAACATAATCAAGATAATATGTGTTTTATGACTTGTAGATATTGGTTTTAAGCTTAATATTTTTCAAGAAAGAGAATATATTTTAATGAAGGAATGGTGTGAAAATGAATATAAAAGCCGAAAAATTTAAAGCCTATATAGCAAAAAATAGTCTTACAAACTTTAAAGTAGAAGAAAATCAAAATGGTGAGAATGAAAATACAAGAGTTACTTTTCATACATATGTAAAAGTATTTGGTCAAAAATTACCTGCTGTAATCGTGATGGATGAAAGTATTTATGTCATTTTACGCGTGCAGGTAATACCAGATATTGAATATATGAAGAACAAAGATGAATTTATTCGTTGTGTAAATGAAATGAATATAAATTATAAAGCAGTAAAATACTATTTAGGCACAGATAATGCATTGTATCTTGATATGTACATTCCAAATAAGAATGATGAATTAGATGGAGATTTAGTAATGGATTTATTAAATGCCATCACTGCACATCTAGAAAAAGAATATCCAAATTGGATGAAATTGTTATGGAGTTAATGAACTAGTAAATAATTTTCATGGACAAATGAAGAAGACATGAAGATAAGGCAGTGAAATTTATCGCTAAAAAGCTATTGTTTAGGTATTTACAATAGCTTTTTTTATTGTCCACGATGGAACTGTTAGTGTGTATGAAATCTTGACACTATTTCTAAAAACCTTTAAAATACTTCTATATGGTTACGTCAGCTATATGAATTTGTAAAGAATATTTAGAAAAATTTAACGTAAAGGGGGGTGGAGATTATCGTTGAATTATTATTAGCGATAATACTTGCACTAGTTGTAGGATTAGCTGTAGGCTATTGGATGAGAAAACGAAGTGCGGAAACACAAATTGGCTCTGCTGAAGCTGAAGCAAGAAGAATTGTTACAGAAGCTGAAAAACAGATTGAAACTAAAAAGAAAGAAGCTACTCTTGAAGCAAAAGAAGAAATACATAGAATGCGTCAAGAGTTAGACCGCGATACAAAAGACCGTAGAAATGAACTTTCCCGTCAAGAACGTCGTTTGGTACAAAAAGAAGAAAATTTAGATAGAAAAATTGATTCTTTAGAGAAAAAAGAAGAAGTTTTAAATCGTAAAGAAGCTGAGATTGATAAATCTCAAGCTAAAATAGAAGCACTTCATGCAAAACAAATGGAAGAATTAGAACGTATTTCTGGACTTACTACAGAAGATGCACGTAATATGTTACTTGCAGATGCTGAAATTGAAATCAAACATGATAAAGCTGTAATGATCAAAGAATATGAACAGCAAGCAAAAGAAGAAGCAGAAAAACGTGCTAGAAATATTATTTCTTTGGCTATTCAAAGATGTGCTGCTGACCATGTAGCAGAAACAACAGTTTCTGTAGTAGCATTGCCTAATGATGAGATGAAAGGTCGCATCATTGGTCGTGAAGGTAGAAATATTCGTGCATTAGAGACAATGACAGGTATTGATTTAATTATCGATGATACACCAGAAGCTGTAATCTTATCTGGTTTTGATCCTGTTCGTCGTGAAATTGCACGTATTGCGTTGGAAAAACTCATTACAGATGGACGCATTCATCCAGCTCGTATTGAAGAGATGGTAGAAAAAGCTCGTAAGGAAGTAGATCAACGTATAAAAGAAGCAGGAGAACAAGCTTGCTTTGAAACTGGAGTACATGGATTACATCCAGAAATTGTAAAATTATTAGGTAGATTAAAATATCGTACAAGTTATGGTCAGAATGTATTAAATCATTCTGTAGAAGTATCTCATTTAGCAGGTGTAATGGCTGCTGAATTAGGTGTGGATATAAACCTCGCAAAACGTGGCGGTTTATTACATGATATAGGTAAAGCTATTGACCATGAAGTTGAAGGTCCACATGTTACTATTGGTGCTGATTTAGCGAAAAAATATCGCGAATCTGTTGATGTTGTAAATGCTATAGCTGCTCATCATGGTGATGAAGAAGCAAAAACTGTAGAAGCTGTACTTGTTGCAGCAGCTGATGCTGTATCAGCCGCACGTCCAGGAGCTAGACGTGAAAGTTTAGAATCATACTTAAAACGTTTAAAACGTCTTGAAGAAATAGCGGAATCTTTTGATGGTGTTGATCGTTCATTTGCTATTCAGGCAGGTAGAGAAATCCGTATTATGGTAAAACCAGAAAAAATGGATGATATCTCAACTGTTGCTTTAGCTCATGATATTACTAAGAAAATTGAAGCTGAACTTGAATATCCAGGACAGATAAAAGTAACTGTAATTAGAGAAACTCGTGTAGTTGATTATGCAAAATAAAGATAATAATTTCTTTTGACATAAAGTTAATGGAGAATAAAAAAGTAGTTATTAGTATTGATAACTACTTTTTTTGCATTAAATTTCTTTTGAGGTTATTAGTTGAATAGATATAAAATAAGATTATAATAAATATTATTTGCTTGGCATAAAAGAAAGGTTACGAAAATGCAGATTAGTAAAACTAAAAATGATAAAAAACCTAATATGGATTGTGTAAATTTATTGACTTCGATATTGATTTATTATTCGGAGATAAGCAAGATATCCATAGAACCAGATGAAAAAATATATATAAATTATATTATTCAAACAATATTAACTGACGAAGAAATAAATAAAATAAGAATATTATTAGAAGAAAGTTTAAAGTCATATCATTATTTAGAAAAGATGAATATAGATTGTAGTGAAATAGATATAAATATAAAAGAAAAAGCAACTTTTATAGATATAAAAAGAGATATAAAGACTTTTTCTCATGGTGAACTTCGTTTAATAAATACATTGATTGCTCAAAATTTTAATGAAGAACTTATTGTGGACATGAATAAAATACCAATGATAGACTCATCTATGTTGGCTCAAATAGATTTAATAGATACAATGTTTGCTAGTTTGAAGATTAATCCTGTTTCAGAAAAAATGATAGGTATTCGTGAAGCTGGTAGAGTAATTGTTTTTAATAAATGATTTTAATTTATAAAGAAAAAAGAGGAGAATGGATTTTGAAAATTTTAATTGTTGGCGATGTATGTGGTAGACCTGGTAGAGAAGCTTTTAGAAGATATGTTCCAGAATTGAAAAAAGAACATAATATAGATATAGTGGTAGTAAATGGAGAAAACATCGCAGGCGGTAGAGGTATCAATCGCAAAACTTTAGATGAGATGTATAGAGCAGGTGCAGATATAGTAACTTCAGGTAATCATATTTGGGATCAAAAAGAAATTGTATCTTTTATTGATGATGAGCCATTTTTAATAAGACCTGCCAATTATCCAGAAGGTGCTCCTGGTAAAGGATATTGTATTTATCCTTTTAAGGCTAAAAATATCGGTGTAATCAATGTATCTGGTAGAACATTTATGCCACCAATGGACTGTCCATTCCAAAAGGTCGATGAAATTTTAAAAGAAATTAAAAATCAGTGCGATATTATATTGGTAGATATACATGCAGAAGCTACGTCAGAAAAGATAGCAATGGGATTTTATCTCGATGGTAGAGTAACTTGTGTAGTAGGAACTCATACTCATGTGCAGACAGCAGATAATAGAATATTACCAAACGGCACAGCGTATATCAGTGATTTAGGTATGGTAGGGCCTTATAATTCAAGCCTTGGCATAAATGTAAATAATGCTATTGATAAGTTTATTACATGTAGACCAGTGCGTTTTGAAATGGCAGAAGGTCCAAATATTTTTTCAGCAGTTGTATTGGATTTAGCGGATGATGATAGCGTAAAATCCTTTGAAAGAATACTATTTAATGAATAATAAAGAATATACAAGTATACAGTTATAAAAAAAGGGTTTTTGGACTTGTTTGGCGAACTTTATCTATATAATAATTCCTAAATCTTTAAGGGGTGTACATCATGGAAGTATTAAGAGTGTCAACAAAATCCAATCCAAATTCTGTAGCAGGGGCATTAGCAGGTGTTTTAAGAGAAAAAGGAACAGCAGAGTTGCAGGCTGTAGGTGCAGGTGCTTTAAATCAAGCAGTAAAAGCTGTCGCCATAGCACGTGGTTTTGTTGCACCTAGTGGAATTGATTTAGTTTGTGTACCTGCATTTGCTGACATTGAAATTGACGGCGAAGAAAGGACTGCAATTAAATTGATTATTGAATCAAGATAGTATTGCTTTTATACATAAACTAAATTGTTCATGATTGGTAACTAGTATTTTACAACGGAGTATGTCTAAGGTTTGATAAATTTATTATTGAACTTTAGACATACTTTGCGTTTAAGGATATTAATAGTTATAATATATATATATAATAAAGATAGCATTGAAATATAAATTATTAATAAAAAACGAAAAATTCTAAAAATAATTTAGTGAAATAAATTGACGTAGAAAGAGGAGCGTAAAATATGGATGTTATTGCATTAGTAGGACCAAGTGGAACAGGAAAGTCCCATAGGGCATTGATGGTAGCAAGACAAAATAAAGCAGATGCTATTATAGATGATGGGATTTTGATAAAAGATAATAAAATCATAGCAGGACATTCTGCAAAAAGAGAAGCTAGTAAAATTATGGCAATAAGAAGAGCTGTTTTTGTAGTGCCAGGACATGCTGAAGAAGTGAGAGCTGCTATAGAAAAAGAACAACCAAAGCGAATTTTGATTTTAGGCACTTCTGAGAATATGGTACATCGCATTGATAAAGCTTTAAATTTACCACCAATTAGCAAAATTATCAATATAGCAGATATTGCTACAAAAGCAGAAATGGCAAAAGCCCAATTTTATCGCAATCGTGAAGGAAAACATATTATTCCTGTACCAACTATTGAATTAAAGCCACATTTTTCAGGGTATTTAATCGATCCAATCCAATCATTTTTCAAAAAATCAAGTACAAAACGTCGTCGTTTAGGTGAAAAATCTATAGTTAGACCTATTTTTAGTTATTATGGAAGATTAATAATCGATGATGCAACAATTTTATCTATTATTAAATATATTGCTAAAGATGAAAATTTTGATTTTAAAGTATCGCATATACATGTAGACCATGTTTGGGAACAAGGTGAAGATAAAGGTATAAAAGTTTCATTTGAGGTAGTATTAAATTATGGAAAACACATTCCAACCATTATACAGGGAATACAAAAAAAGATAAAAGAAGTTGTAGAATATATGACAGGTATGTTTGTTCATGATGTCGATATAGTAGTAAAGGGTTTAAAATTTAATTGAGTTGAAAGTACATTAGGAAAGTAATAAAATATATACTAGATATTTTAAGAAATTTTATATTAGATGAGCAATTTTTATTGCTTATCTAATAATCATTTTAATTTATGGACTATTAAATATATTTTGTAATATATTTATAATTTAATTAAATTCTTTGACTAGGATAAAAAATAATGATATATTATAAATATAATTTAATAAATTATAGATATTATATATAATTAAATCGCCCCTACAACCTCCGATTTTTTTCGGGGGGGGTAGGGATGATTTTTTTATTAAAAGGGGTGGATGATAATGAATAAAAGCATTAAATTGACAACTATGATATGTTTATTATGCTCTGGATCAGCGATGGCAGCTTCGCCAATACCAACTTTTGATAAAGAAGCTGTTACAACACATCCATATAATAGGACAGGACAGCAAGAAGTGGTAGATAGTAGTAAACTACAAAAGGAACACTATCAAGAAGGTAATACCGGAACAGAGGAAGATCCTGCTTTTTTTGTAAATGAAATTAAATTAACAGGATATACTTTGCCAGATAATGATGGAAAATTAACAACTATACTGGACAAATACAGTAAACGAAATGTAAAAATAAGTGAATTATCTACATTAACTAGTGAACTTAATGAATATTGTAGAACATGCGGATATACAGTACCGCAAGCAATAATACCAGCACAAGAAATTAAAGATGGAATATTAGAAGTAAAAATATATGTAGCATCATATGATGAAATAAATATAGTAAAAAATGAATCAGACGTAGCAGATAGAGTTTTAGAAAAGTACATAGATTATTTAGCAGATGAAGATGTAATATTAGATAAAAAATTAGAATTAGCAGTGAATAACATCAATGATTTACCAGGGGTTATAGCGACAGCTGTATTGAAACCAGGTTCTAAACCAGGCACAACAAGTTTAGATTTAGTAGTAGATAAAAGACCTGTTTGGAATAACTATATTTTCACCGATAATGGTGGGGGGTATTATTCTGGACGTTATCGTTATGGATTTAATACAGAAATTAATAACCCAGGACATCAAGGTGATAAATTTATTATCAATGGCTCATTGACAAGTCATGATGTAAAAAATTATGGCATTCGTTATGAAACACCTGTTGGCAGTAGAGGAACTAGAGCAGGTATAGCATATAGTCAATCAAATTATGAATTGAATACAAATAGTATGTATGATTCACTTGGTAGATCAAAAGGTATTTCTATATATGGAATGACTCCAATATACAGAGATAGAGAAGATAGAGTAACTGCTATTTATGGTTATGATAGAAGAGATATACGTGATGAAATAAAATTTAGAATCTTGCCAGGTATATTGCCGAATATAACTACAGATAAAACTGCAGATGTTTGGCATGTAGGTGTTAGCGGTAGTCAATATAATCCAAATCAATTTACACAGTATGATTTAATTTATTGGTATGGAAATTTAGATACTGATGGCGGTTCATATTTAGATGGTGATTATCATAAATTAACAGCTGATTGGCTCAATATTTGGTATGACAATAAATTCAATTATCGCATTAATATGCATGGGCAGATGGCAAGCAGAGCATTAGATGGTAGTGAACAATTCTTCTTAGGCGGTATAAATGGTGTTCGTGCTTATGGCAATGGAGATGGATACGGTGATGATGCTTATCTTGCTACATTTGAAGTACGTTGTAAAACAGATATAGAAGGATTAGAAGCTGCGGCTTTTATTGATACAGGATATGCTGAAAATAAAGCTGCTGAATATAGTGAACACTTATCTGGTTGGGGCTTAGGACTTCGCTATGCTAAACCAAATGATTGGTATGCTCAACTGGATTGGTCAAGAAAAATAAATGCACGTGAAGATTGGGTAGAACCAGATGACCATAGCGGTAGATGGTGGTTCCAAATGTATAAGATGTTTTAAGGATATAAAGTAAGAAAGGAGAACTATCATGAAGATAAGAAATAAAAAACTATTGACAAAAAGTATTGCTATGGCAATATTTATGAGTTCAACTTTATATACAATGCCAATAACGCATGCGGCATTTAACAATAACACATTACCTAGTGTTGATAAAGTGGTAGCAGGAACAAATGTTAATATTTCTGATCCAGCTAATATTACACAAGGAAGTGAAAATGCTGTAATTCAATGGAAAGACTTTTCTATAGGTGCTAATGCAACTGTTAATTTTAAAGGTCCAGAGAATTTCAATACATTAAACTATGTTAATAGTGGTAATTTATCACAGATTTACGGCACGATAAATGCTACAGATACTAAGGGAAATACTACTGGTAATATTTATATTGTAAATCCAGCTGGGGTACAAATTGGCAACTCTGCTCAAATTAATGTAGGTAGTCTCTATGTATCTAATAAAAATTTAGATACACCACTAAAGAATATTGATAACGAAAATCTCGATATTAATAATATTTAAAAAAAAGGAACAGCATCACCTAATGCAGAACTTATGAGTTTAGGTAATATTAATGCTACAAATGTTACATTTGATGGTAATAGAATTGTATTAGATGTAGATAGAGTAAAAAATGGTCAAACTCAATTAGGCAAAGATAATATCACTATTAAAACAACACAAACAGATTTTGATAATAAAAATGTAGTGCTTGGTTATACTGCTTATGATGGAACATATGATAGAAAAAATGATAGTAGTTATAATTTAGCAAAATTAGAAGGTGTAGAAAATAAAGAAACGCTCACTAAAGCAGATGGTTTTATGTGGGTTAAAGATGGCGAACAATTGCAAGCCATGAACACTAATTTAGATGGTAACTATGCTTTCCGCAATAGTATCGATTTAAATGCCACTGCAGATAATAATGTAACATTTTATTCTGTTGGTAATAGTAGTAATCCTTTCACTGGAAATTTAGATGGTTTAGGAAATGAAGTATATGGTCTTCATATTAAAGAAGATGATGCAAATACAGGATTATTTGGCGTTGTTAAAGGAAGTACTGATAAACAAGTAATTATACGTAATTTTAATCTTATTTCAGGTAGTATTACTAATGAATCAAAAAATGCTGGGACGATAGTAAGTAATACTGGGGCTGTAGTAGGTAATGCAACTAATGCATTTATTGAAAATGTGAAAAATACTATCAATGTAACGGGAGAAAATTGTGTTGGTGGTATTATTGGTACAGGGACAAATGTTACCCTAAATGGTGTAGTTAACTCAGGTGCAATATCAGGTACTGCTAATGTAGGTGGTTTAGCAGGTAATCTAGCAGGTAGTACTCTTGAGGGTGAGTCCTATAATTTAGGTGATATAAAAGGTACAGCAAATAATATAGGTGGGTTAGTAGGTTCAGCAAGTGATTCTACAATTGGTAATGAAACAGGCTTTCAGATGTATAATCACCTTGATGTAGAAGGTGGCTATAATGTAGGTGGTATTGTAGGTAATTTAAAAAATGGCTCTACAGTACAAAATGTATATAATGATGGTATGATTAAAGCTACAGGAATGACTACAGAAGATTATACTTTCCATACAGCAAATAAGACTAATCCTAATAATAAAGATGAATTAACATGGAGTGATGGTATTAGTAAAACTGTAGAAGATGTTGCAGTTGCTAATGTAGGTGGTATAGTCGGTAATTCAACTAATAGTACGATAAATGATGCTACAAATAAGGCTGATGTACAAAGTAATGAAACAACTAAAAGTAGTGACACATATTATATTGCTGGCAATGTAGGTGGTATAGTTGGTAAAGCTATGAACACTAATATGAAAAATGTTACTAATGAAGAAAGTAATATACGTGGTGCTCATAATGTAGGTGGTATAGCTGGCTATTTTGGTAATACAGATAATATTGCAAGCGATATTAAATATACTATAGAAAATGCCATCAATAATGGTGGAGATATCATGGGAACAAGTGCAAGAGATATAAATGGCGATGTAATTACAGAAATTGTTCGTCCTCTAGGTGGCAGTAGAGAAATATTTAATGTAGGCAATATTGGTGGTATAGTTGGTTATATGGATGGAGATAATGTTTATGTAACTGCTAGTGGTAACAGAGGAACAGTACATTCTAAAGAAATAGCAGAAGCTAATAAAGAGAATCCGTTAAATAGTAGTACAGCAGCTAATGTTGGTGGTATTGTAGGAAAAATTGATAGAAGTAGTAATGCAGATTTAAACACTATAAAACAAAATGTAAAGGATGCAGCTGTAAGTAATTCTTATAATAGTGCTGATGTATTGGGTTATACTGGTGTTGGTGGTATAGCAGGTATGATGTATAATGGCAGTGTAGCTAGCTCATACAATACAGGTTATTTAAGAACTACAAGACTATTAGCTGATAAAGGTGGTATAGATTCTTTAAATATGGGTGGTATTGTTGGAGATACTACAGAAAATACAAATTCAAGATCTGTTTTATATGATGTGTATAATAAAGGTCAAATAGGTGATGATACGTATACTTATTATGGTCGTCATATAGGTGGTGTAGTTGGTCGTCTATCAGGTACTGTGGAAAAAGCGTATAATAACGGTGCTATTTATAATGGTTATAATGTAGTTGGTGGTATTGTTGGTTGGTTGAGTGCTGGTAATGTAAATAATGTATTTAATACAGGTAATATTACAGTAATAAATCAAAATTCAGCTAATTCAGGTACTAGCCAAGTAGGTGGTATAGTTGGTGCTGTAGGTAATGCTCATGGAGCTGTGACTATATCTAATGCATACAATTTAGGGGCATTGAGAACTTTTAAAAATATCAAGATAAATAATGTAGGGGAAAATAGTATTGGCGGTATTTTAGGTGAAGTATCAGATGGTACCGGTGGTATTAATAAAGCGGTTACAATAAAAGATGTATATACAACAGGTAATATTTATGCTGGTGATATAGCTGGAATTGAAGGAAATGCTAGTAAAGATGAAAATGCACAGATAGGAAAAATCTTTGGACGTAGCATAAAAAAAAGTGGAGAGTATAACAAAGTTGTAGAGGTAGATAATGCTTATTATATAAAACCAGCAAGTGAAAATGGTTTTAATGAAATAAAAAATAATACTCATGAACAAAGTTCTAATATTATAGATGTTGATTATACTGCTCGAATGAATGATAACTATAATTTTTCTGATAGTAGTGCTTGGCGTATATATGAAGGTATGACTACTCCTATTTTAAATGCATTTATGCCAAATTCATATAATTATTTAGGAGATAAAGATACTACTGGAAAGAAACCAGAAAAATGGAAGGAATTAAATATAGATAATGTTCAATATGGTACAGCATATGACCCATTAATGACTTTTATTACGGCAAATAATAATTTAAGTTTAAATTTCTCTGATTTAGGAATTACAAATTCTGCTGGTTTAGTAGTAAAAGATTATGGTTTGATTTTAAATGATTTTACTACAGCTAATGGTGCAGGTGGATATTTTGGTGGTTTGATTTATGCTGATGGGGCTTTAGTTCTTAATGGAATGGGTAATGAAGATATAAAATTAGCCGGAACATCAAAATTATATGGTTCATCTGTAGATATTAACAGCAGAGGAGATTTGACAATTAATGGATTAGTACAAGCAACAGCTAATGATAAAATTACAAATGATAAAAATTCTGGAAATATTAATCTTACTGCCAACAATATAAATGTTTATGGTACTTTAAAGACAGCAAGAGATGGCGAAACTGTAACAATAGAAGGATTAAACCCGACAAGAGGAGCAAATACAGTTCAAGGTACTATAAATAATCCAAATCAAGATTTAACAGCAATAGAAAGCCTATATGCATATACAGTAACATCAAATAAAAATGGTGATTTAACAATAGAAAGTAATTCTTATGAAGATGAAAATGATCAAAATCAATATAAAGGAGATGTTAATCTTTATTACGGTAATTTAGGTCAAGGATTAATAGATGTAGCTGGAGATGTAAATTTAGAAGGTAAGAATATCTATGTCGATAGTGATATGGTTATAGATGGAAATTTAAATGCTACAGCAGATAGTACAGGTGAAATTGTAGTAGATATTTCCAATATAGGTAAAGTAAGCTTGAATCAATATACTAATAATTTATATGAAGGATTAATTCAAGCTGGTATAACAGAAAGTAATATTAACAGTACTGCGAATAATGATATAAGAGATGTAATAGATAAATTAGAAATTAATTTAGACGAAGAGCAATTAGATAAGTTTATAACATATTTAAAAAATTATGATAGTACAACAACAAAATTAACTTTTGAAGAATATGTTAGTGATGCTATTATTAAAGGTAGAATGCATAATTTCTTAAAATCATTTGAAAAACCTGCTACTGGTACAGAAAATGATAAGTATATTAATTTTGCAGGTACAGATAATGCAAAAATCACTGTTGATATGTGGGATTATAATAAGAATGTATTTAATTTAAAAAAATATGACCAAGGCGGTAATACTTTATCAACAGAGTTAGATAGTTTATATATAAAAACTAATGGAGATAATTTACCTAATACTCAAACAGGAAAAGATTTTGTTTATATCTGGATAGCTGATGGAGAGCAGTTAAAAGGTATACAGAATTATGCTAATAAAGATACAAATAGTAAGATTTTATCTTATAATTTTGCTCTTAAAAATGATATTAATGCTACAGATGTAAGTGATTACCAAGCTATTGGTGGCAGTGGTACAGTTTTCACTGGTAAATTTGATGGTAGAGGAAATCGTATTATTGGTTTAAATGTAAGTAGTTCTAATTCTAATGATAATGTAGGTGTATTTGGTGTAAATGCGGGCACTATTAAGAACTTAAAAGTATATTCTTCCACTTTTAAAGGTTATGATAATGTAGGTGCTATTGCTGGTACTAATAATGGTAAAATTGATAATGTAACTACACTTGGTAATACAGTAGAAGCTTTAGGTAGTGTAAATAGTGCTAGCTTAGATGGTACTCCTTTTGATAATACCGATAATATATTTGTAAATGTTGGAGCAGCAGGTGGTGTAGTAGG
This sequence comes from uncultured Megamonas sp., assembly GCF_958438645.1. Classification (NCBI taxonomy): domain Bacteria; kingdom Bacillati; phylum Bacillota; class Negativicutes; order Selenomonadales; family Selenomonadaceae; genus Megamonas; species uncultured Megamonas sp. The sequence goes on along the minus strand of NZ_CAUBSM010000007.1, from coordinate 3,449 downwards.
TACTAATAATGGTACAGTTGATAATGCTACATCTAGAGATAGTGTTATTGCCGGAGAAGATAAAAATTCTAATGGAGCATTAACAACAGCAGGTGGTATTGCTGGTATTAATAATGGCTTAGTATCTAATTCACAAAGTCATTCAGCTGTTACTGCTAGTAAGACTAGTACTTACAGTTTAGGCGGTATAGTCGGTGTAAATACGGCTAAAGATAATACTACTGATAATGAAATAACTGCTGGCTTGGATAATGTAAATGCCTATGGTGTAACTAGTGGCATTTATAGTGAAGCTAATAAAGATGCATATGCAACATCTTCTAATATAGGTGGTATTGTTGGTATAAATAGTGGTACTTTACATGATGCCTATAATGAAAGTATTGTTAAAGGTTTAAATAATGTAGGTGGTATAGCTGGTACAAACTCTGGTGATATATCTTTAATCGTAAATGGTGCAAGTGTTACGGCTGAAAAAAATGTAAATATTACAGATGTAGATGCAGAAAATGGATTTTATGTAGGTGGTCTTGTAGGTAAAACAACTGGTAGTATATCTGATGGTAGAAATAATGGAGTAATTACAGGTAATAAATATGTAGGTGGTCTTGTAGGTAGTAATGGCACTAAGGATATTACAGAGATTACACTTAAAAATTTAACAAATGATAGTTCTGCTGAAATTATTGGCAATGAATATGTAGGTGGTATTGCTGGTAGCAATTATGGGACTATTACTGCTGAAAATCAAACAAATTTAATTAATCGAGGTAGTATTACAGGTAATAAATATGTAGGTGGTATTGCTGGCGAAAATAATGGCACTATTACAAATGTAAATAATGATATTGTTTTAAATGCAATAGGTTCAGATGCAATGTATTTTGGTGGCGTAACTGGTATAAATACTGAAAATGGTACTATTACCGATGCTACTAATAGTGGTAACATCAATGCTAGTGGAGCTACTTATGTAGGTGGTATTGCTGGTGAAAATAATGGTGAATTAAATAAATTCAATGGAAACTATGGTAATGTAACTGGCGGAGATAAAGTTGGTGGTGCAGTAGGTAAAAATACTGTAGATATTAATAATGCTGAATTGGTTAGTGCCGGTACAGTAACATCAGCTGGTGGAGCTGGCGGTATCTTTGCTGAAAATAGTGGTAATATTACTAATTCAGATCTCAGTAATAATGGTGCCGTTAAAGGTGATAACAATAATCTAAATAGTGGCACAGGTGGACTTATTGGTATCAATAGCGGAAATATCAGTAATACTTCACTTAGAAATGAAGTAAATGGTAAAGTAAGTGGTGTATATAATGTTGGTGGCTTAATCGGTATCAATAGCGGTACTATCACTGGTGGTAGAGATGATGCTAATACTTATTATAAATACCAGATTTATAATAATGGTACTATCAAAGCTGAAAATGGTTCTAATATTGGTGGTTTAATTGGATATAATAAAAATAATGGTAGTTTAACTGCTGGATATAATACAGGAAATATTGCTGCTAGTGGTAGCACTAATGTTGGTGGTATTGTAGGTATTAATGAAGGTACTGTAAAAGAAGTATTTAATACTATTATGACGGCTGACGGAAAAAATGAAACTATTGTTGGTGGAAGTAATGTTGGTGCAATAATTGGTAATAATACTGGAACAGGAAAATTAACTAATGCTTATAGTACAAATGGTGCAACTTATCTTGTAGGCTCAGATACATCATCAACAAAAAAATATAAAATAGATGATACGAGCGTTTGGAAAACTTATAAAAAAGATATCAGTAGTACAAAAAAAGAAGGCGTATCATATGATGTATTAAAAGTATTTTTAACAAATGTAAAATATGATTCTAGCAAAAAACCTAATCTTGTATATAATGGTGCAGATCAGAAATTAAATGTTAATGCTAATGAAAAAGATTCTTTTTTGAATAGTGCTTTTGAAGATTTATCAGGTAAAGAATTTTTAGCACAAAAAAATACAGGTAATAATTTAATCGGTTCAAACGGTTATAAGAACGCAGGAACACATACTGATTGGTTATACTCTGGACAGATTGCTTCTAGTGGTGAAGGAGAAACATTTAATCCTAATAATCTTGGTTATGATATTGATTTATCAACATTTGATATTAAAAAGGCAACACTTACTATTGATGGTAGTATAGTAGAACGTATATATGGTGATAAAGCCTTGATAAATAACACAAATTATACCATAGGACAGATAAGTGGTTGGGTAGATAGTGAAAATTATAATGATTATATTAAGATAAATGATATAACAGATGGAGCATTAGCAGATCCTTCTACAGGAAAAGTAACAAATAATGCAGGTAAAAATTATAATTGGACAGGTAAGCTTACTATATCTGGCGAAGCTGCTAATAATTATCAGTTTAGTAATAATGAAATAAGTGGACAATCTATAGTATATAAAGCTAATCTAGATGTATATGTAAATGATGTAAAAACAACATATGGAACAAAATTTGATGAAAGTAAATATGGATATAGAGTAGGAAACGTAGTAAATGGAGATAATGAGAATGAAGTAAGAGGAGAAATAGATAAAAATAATATTGCATATACAAATGATAAAGCATTAGATGGAACAAATGGAAAATGGACAGGAAATGCAGGTACAGGAACAATAGATTTTAAAGATGGAAATATAGATTTAGGAAACTATGAAGTAACTGTACATGAAGGACAATCTACAGTAAATAAAGCTAAATTAGATGTATATGTAGATGGTGTAAATACAACATATGGAACAAAATTTGATGAAAGTAAATATGGATATACAGTAGGAAACGTAGTAAATGGAGATAATGAGAATGAAGTAAGAGGAGAAATAGATAAAAATAATATTGCATATACAAATGATAAAGCACTAGATGGAACAAATGGAAAATGGACAGGAGATGCAGGTACAGGAACAATAGATTTTGTAAATGGAAATATAGATTTAGAAAACTATGAAGTAACTGTACATGAAGGACAATCTGTAGTAAACAAAGCAGATTTAGTAGTAGATTTAAATAAGGTATATCACACATATGGTGATCCAAACTTAGAGGATTATGGAATAGATAAAGTAGAAGGATTAACAAATGGTGATAAAATATCTGAAGATAAATTAGCTGTAGAAATGACTAAAGATAATGCCTTAAAAGATAATAATAAACATACAAATAATGCAGGAGATTATACTTGGACAGGCAGTGTCAGCGGTATTGAAGGATTAGAAAATAACTATAATATTAAAGTTAATGATGGAGAATCCGTAGTAAACAAAGCAGCTTTGACAATTGATTTAAATAAGGTATATCACACATATGGTAATCCAAACTTAAGTGATTATGGAGTAAGCAGTGTAACAGGATTAACAAATGGAGATAAAGCAAACATTGGTGTAACAATGACCAAGG
>NZ_CAUBSM010000006.1:0-107722 GCF_958438645.1 uncultured Megamonas sp. | reverse complement strand
AGTTGCCAGTTAAGAAAAAGCACTGAAGTATTTCAGTGCTTTTTTCTTTATATTTTATGAATAATTATTGACAACTCATTAAAATTTTTGCATAATATTTCCATAGAAAAATATTGAATTCGTCATTTTAGACTATAACTTTTTCTGTTTCTGAACAAAACAGAGGAGTTATAGTCTTTTTATTTTATAAAAATTAAAAAAATGGAGGAGCAAATTTATTTATGGAAAAACTTTTATGGAAAGAGAAATTATCTTATGGAATAGGAGCTTATGGAAAAGATTTTATTTATAATATGATAGCTGCTTTTCTGATGATTTTTTATACTGATGTAGTTGGTGTATCATTAATTTTTGTGAGTACTTTATTTTTAGTGATTCGTATTGTAGATGCTATAACTAATCCTTTTATGGGCTGGCTTGTTGATAATACAAAAACTAAATGGGGAAAATTTCGTCCTTGGATTTTAATAGGAACAATAATAAATTCTTTTGTTTTAATTCTATTATATTTAAATCCAGTAACTTTTTTACAAGGAATTTTGATAAATGTCTGGTGTATTGTTACATATCTGTTATGGAGTCTTACATATACATTGATGGACGTACCTTTTTGGGCAATGATACCGGCATTTTCAAATGATGCTAAGATTAGAAATAAAATTTCTATGTTATCTAGATTATTTGCGACTTTTGGTGGTCAAATGATGTCTACAATTGGTTTATTAGTAATCGCTTATTTAGGCGTGAATATGGGAGCTAGTGAAAGTGATGGTTATTTGAGATTTGCTGTGATTGTAGCTGTTGTATTCAATATTTGTGAAATAATATGTGTTAGAAATGTCAGTGAACATGTAGTTATAAAAAATAAAAGAGATATTAAACTTAGCGAAGTATTGAATTTCTTGAAGGAAAATGATCAATTATTAATTATTATTTTTATGACGATATTACAGCAAATTGCAGTATTTTTATGTACTGGAATGAATATTTATTTTTTCAAATATGTAGTTTGTCATGAAGAATGGTTTTCTATTTTTGGCATAGTTAATTTTGTCGTTGGCTCTATAGGTTTGATAGCTTTTCCATCTTTAGCAAATAAATTTTCACGAAAAGTAGTTTATATTTTATCTGCTATTTTATTAGTTTTAGGTTTATTGGGTATGTTTTTTGTTGGTGATGGCCACAAAGCAAGTGTTGTTTTATTTTTTAGTGTAGCTAGTTTATTTTGTTTAGGAAATGCTTTGGCTGGTGTATCAACTACAGTGATGTTAGCAGATACAGTTGATTATGGTGAATATAAATGTGGTGTTAGAAGTGAAGCAATAGTTTTTTCAGTGCAAACTTTTACAGCAAAATTTGGTTCAGCTATAGCTGGATTTATAGGAGCAATGGTTTTATCTTTAGTTGGTTATGTACCAAATGTAATGCAAACTGCAGATACGATATTCGGTCTTAGATTAATGATGTTTGTAGCATCTGCTTCATTATTTATTATTATTTTATTTATCTATCTTAAATTTTATAAATTAAATGGAAGTTTTTATCAAAATATTTTAGATGAATTAGTTATAATGCGTAAAAATAATAATTAGCAAATTGACAGAAAAAAATTTTTTTGATAATCTATTATAAGTAAATTTGCCATGAAAAAGGGCTATAGATTTTGTGGTTTCTGAGAAAAACAGCATGGTCTATAGCCCTTTTTATTTTTAGTTTTAGGAGGTTTTTTTATGAATATTGGTTGGTTAAAAATCATAGGGGCAACTTTTTTTGAATTGATGTGGGTAACTGGTTTAAAATATGCTGTATTACCTATAGAGTGGTTAGTGACAATTTTAGCTATTCTAGGTTCTAGCTATTGTTTAATTACAGCGGGAAATACACTTCCTGTAGGAACTGCTTATTCTGTATTTGTGGGATTGAGTGCAATAGGTACAATATTAATTGAATTTTTATTTTTTAATTTATCACCGACTTTTTGGCAATTATTTTTTATGTTTACGTTAATTTTAGGTATTATTGGTTTGAAGTTAATAAATGAGAAAGTAGAGAGGTAAAAAAATATGGAATGGATCTTTGTTATTATTGCAGGTTTTTTAGAAGTTTTAAGTGTTAATTATATGAATAAATGGCAAATAATCAAAAATTTAGGCTTGAAAAAATCTAGTACTTTGATTATAAAAATGATTTTGGCATTTGGCATAAGTTTATTATTATTAAATTTAGCTTTGAAAACTTTGCCTATGAGCGTTACATATGCAGTTTGGTCAGGATTTGGTTCAGTAGGTGGAGTTTTGGTGGGTATTATCCGCTATGGGGAAAGTGCAAATTGGAAACGATTAATTTGTATAGCTATGATTCTATCTTCTGTAGTAGGTTTAAAATTAGTATCATAGTGATTATTTTAAACGAGTTAATGCACGAATATGTCTAAGAAATTTGAAGTGTTGATTTATGAAATTGATGAATTTGCCTACGACCAATGCGGAAATAATTGTGCCAATACCTACACCATTTAATTCACCAAAGAATATAAATGATAAAATACAAGCTAGAATTATAAGTGTTATATCAAAATAAATTTTTATTGTCCCAAATTTTACTTTTGGTTTTTTTATGGCGATAGCCAAAGCAAGAGCACGAACGACACCTTCACCAGGAACAACAATTACATTAGGGGCTACTTCTATACAAATACCTAACGCTAAAATCATGCAACCGATGATTAAAGAAATCAATTTAATGATAAATGATTCTGGTTGAAAAAAACTTAGCCAATTCATACTTACGTCGATAAAAAAGCTAAATAGAATATTGGCAAAAACTTGTAAAAATTGAATAGGGTGAAAATCTCGGCGTAATATGATTACCTGAATGATGATGAAAAGTATATTAAAAATAAATGTAGTCATTCCAAATGTATAATCGCTAAATTCCAAACTTAAAACATAAGGAACAGAAGAAATTTGTGAAGTGCCTAAATCACTTTTGGTGATAAAGGCTATGCCAAAAGAATTTATGATAATGCCTAGAATAAAATAAAAATAACGTAAAAGTATAATTTTCAAGATTAGTCCTCCTTTAAATTATCAATAACGGTATTTAAGGTTTCTAAGAGAATTTTTTTGTTTTGGGGTGGGATGTTTTTTAAAGCTTTATCATCAACAGTAAAACAAATTTTTTTTACTTTTTGGGCCATATCTATTCCTTTTTCTGTTAGATAAATATATGATGAACGTTTATCTGTAGAATGAGTTTTGCGTGTGATTAAATCTTGTTTTTCCATACGCAATAATAAACTAGTAATAGTTGATTTATCTAAAACACAGCCATTACTTATATCTTTAGCTATAGAACCGTTATTTTCTAATAAGTATTCAAGAATTTTAGGCTGACCTGGTAAAAGATTGAGGACAGAAACTTTTTGAATAATATTTTTATTGCTATGATGGAAGCTTTTTAATAGAAGAAAATGAAGTTCGTCGGATAACATTATATCACCTCCAATTTATAATTTAGTTTGAATTCAAACTAAATTATAGGAGTTATAAAAATAAATGTCAATGAATTTAAAAGTATTTTAGTAGACATAAATACAAAGTATGGATATAATATATCAGTATTTTTAATAAGAGGTGATATATTTTGAATGAAAAAGAACAAGATTTGAATGCTTTTCAAGTGGGGAAAAAAGAGCAATATGCAGCTAGGATAATATTTTTTGTAGCTGGTTTTGGTATGTCTACTTGGGCTCCAATGATACCAATTATTAAAGAACGTTTAAATATTGGAGCAGATATACTAGGATTATTGTTATTATGTATTGGTGTAAGTTCTTTTTTAATGATGCCTATAGCTGGATTATTTGCACAGAAATTTGGTTGTAAAAAAGTTTTACGCATCATGGGTATGTGCATGGGTGTAGAAATTATAATTTTATCTATGTTACCAAATATTTATATGTATGCTATCTTTTTATTTTGTTTAGGTGCTATTGGTGGTATTTTGAATGTAAATATGAATATTCATGCTGTAGTCGTAGAAAAACTTTCTAAAAAACGCATGATGTCAGGTATGCATGCATTATGGAGTGTTGGTTGTTTTGCCGGAGCAGGATTATTTAGTATTTTAGCTAAATTAGGATTAAATATTAGTCAAATAGCAATTATACATTGTATGATTATTTTTATGATTATCTTTTTATTTAGTAGATATTTTTTACCATATAAAGGTGCTAGCAATGGAAAAGCTATTGCTATTCCTAAAGGAATTGTAACTTTATTTGGTGTTTTAGCTGTCATTTCGTTTTTAGGTGAAGGCGGTATGATGGATTGGAGTGGAGTATTTTTAACTGAGGCTAAAGGGGTGGATTTATCTTTAGCTGGTGTTGGGTATGCAGTATTTTCAGCAGCTATGCTCATTGGTCGTTTGACTGGTGATAAAGTGGTACAAAAATTAGGTGAGCAACATGTTGTTGTTTTTGGAGGTATTGTAGCAAGTATAGGTTATATAATATCTATTGTTTTTGATAATTTCTTTATTATGCAATTTGGTTTTGTTTTACTTGGTTTAGGAGCTGCAAATATTGTTCCAGTAGTATTTACATTATTAGGTAGACAAAAAGTAATGCCGATTAATGCAGCTGTAACAGCAGTGACAAGTATGGGCTATATGGGTGTAATGTTTGGTCCAGCTTTATTAGGATTTATTGCTCATGGGATTGGCATTATAGCGGTATTTTGTATTTTAGCGGGATTATTCATCATTCAAGCAATAGTATCTTCTTATGTATTTAAAGTATTGCGTTAAATAATATAAAAAACCTTGTATAGCTAGGATTTTTCTAAGTTATACAAGGTTTTATTATTATAGCTTTTTTTATTAATTTCATATAATATGGTATGTATATTGTTTAAAAAAAATAGGAAAGAAAAGAGGTTTATTTTTGATTTTATGAGTTTAGAAGATAAAAATTTAATACAGCTTCAGGTTGGTAAAAAAGAACAATATGCGGCTAGAATGGCTTTTTTTATACCAGGATTTGCCATCTCGACATGGGCACCTATGATACCGATGATTAAAGAACGTTTACATATTGAAGCTGATATTTGGGGATTATTATTATTATGTATAGGTATAAGTGCTTTTATTGTTATACCTATTGGCGGAATTTTGGGTAAAAAATTTGGTTGTAAAAAAGTTATGATGACTACAGGTTGTATTTTTGCTGTTGCTTTAGTAGCTTTATCTTGTTTACCTAATATTTGGTCATATGCTATTTGTTTAGTTTTGGTAGGAGCTATTATGGGTTGTACGGAAGTCTGCATGAATATAAACGCTGTTGTTGTAGAAAAATTATCGCAAAAACGCATGATGTCTAGTATGCATGGTTTTTGGAGTGTGGGGTGTTTTTGTAGTGCAGGCTTATTCAGTATTTTAGCTAAGATAGGACTGGATGTATTTTTTATAGCAATTATTCATTGTTTAATAATTTTAACTATTGTATTTATTTTTGGTAGATATTTTTTAGATTATAAAAGTGCTAGTAGTGAAAGTGCGATTGCTATTCCTAAGGGAATTGTAATTTTGTTTGGTATTTTAGCGGGAGTTAGTTTTTTAGGTGAAGGTGCAGTCATGGACTGGGGCGGTGTATTTTTAACAGAGGCGAAAGATGTGGAATTATCTTTGGCAGGTATTGGATATGCTGTATTTTCAGTAGCTATGCTCATTATGCGTTTAATCGGGGATAAGATAGTACAATTTTTAGGCGAAGAAAAAGCTGTAGTATTAGGAAGTAGTTTAGCTGGAATAGGATTTTTGTGGATAATCATTATAGATAATTTTTATTTAATGTTATTTGGTTTTGTTTTGCTTGGTTTAGGTGCTGCAAATATTGTACCTGTATTATATAGCTTATTGCAGTATCAAAAAGATATGCCGATAAATGCTGCTGTTACGGCTGTTACTTGTATGGGTTATACGGGCGTTATATTAGGGCCTGCTATATTGGGATTTATTGCTCAAGGAATAGGTATTGTATCTGTATTTTATTTATTAATGATTTTATTTATTATGCAGGTAGTTGTATCTAAATATGTATTTAGTAAATTAAAATAAATATAAAAAAAGATATTCTATTTAAGTTGGAATATCTTTTTTATTTGAATTTATGTTGTTTTTATGTTGATTTATGTTATTTTATGAATTATAATAAGTAAAGAAATTTGATTTTTATTTATTGTTTATTTAGAGTAAATTTTGTGAAAAAAATAACAATTAATCTAGATATTATAAATGGAGGAATTTTAATGGTTTGTAGAACAATATTAAATGAGACATCTTACTTTGGTAAAGGGGCAATAAAAGAAATTGCAAATGAAGTAATCAATCGTGGCTTGAAAAAAGTTATGTTAGTTACAGATAAAGATTTGCTTAAATTTAAAGTAGCAACAAAAGTTTGCGATATTTTAGATGAAGCTCAAATAGCTTATGAAATTTATGATAAAATAAAACCAAATCCTACAATTACAAATGTGACTGAAGGCGTTGATTTTTGTAAACAATGTGGTGCTGATGTAATTGTTGCTGTTGGCGGTGGTAGTGCTATTGATACAAGTAAGGCAATTGCAATCATAATGAAAAATCCAGAATTTGCTGATGTTAGAAGTCTAGAAGGTGCTTCACCAACTAAACATAAAGCAATGCCAATCATTGCTGTATCCACAACATCTGGTACAGCAGCAGAAGTAACTATCAATTATGTAATTACAGATGAAGAAAAAAATCGTAAATTTGTTTGTGCAGATCCTCATGATATTCCAGTAGTAGCAATTATCGATCCAGATATGACTGCATCTATGCCACCGAAACTCTGTGCAGCAACAGGAATGGACGCACTTGTTCATGCTATCGAAGGTTATATCACTAAAGGTGCATGGGAATTAACAGATATGATGCATATAAAAGCTATTGAAATCATAGCTCGTTCTTTAAGAGATTCTGTTAAAGGTGATCCAGAAGGTAGAGCACAAATGGCTTTAGGTCAATATATTGCAGGAATGGGCTTTTCTAATGTTGGCTTAGGTATAGTACATTCTATGGCTCATCCATTGAGTGCAGTATATGATATTCCACATGGTGTAGCATGTGCTATTTTATTGACACCAGTATTGAAGTTTAATGCATCATCAACAGCAGATAAATATCGTGATATCGCTGTAGCTATGGGTGTAAAAAATACAGCAGATATGAGTATAGAACAAGCTCGTCAAGCTTGTATTGAAGCTGTAGAAAAATTGAGCGTAGATGTGGGAATTCCACAGAAATTGACTCAATTAGGTGTAAAAGAAGAAGATCTTCAATTTTTGTCAGAATCCGCTTTTGTCGATGCTTGTACGCCGGGAAATCCAAGAGATGTAAGTGTAGAAGAAATTAAAGAAATTTATAAATCTATCATGTAATAAAATTTAAATTAAAAAAGATAGTTATAGGACTAAATTTTGTCGTATAACTATCTTTTTATTTTTATATTTAATTTAAGCTAGGTGAAATAGATTTTTTTGTGAAAAGATAACGAGAGTATCATTTTCTTTGAGTATAGTATCTCCATCAGGAATGATATCAACACCTTCTCTTTGAATTAAGACTACAAGAGAATCTTTTTGTATATCAATATCACGAAGTTTTTGCCCGATGAATTCATTATTAGAGTCAATGGTTATTTCATTTAGAGTGATATTATCATTACCTTGATATGTTTTAGCACAGATAATGAGAGTGTCTCCATCACGTAAAAATGTATCTCCTTTTGGCGTTATAGTAGCACCTTTTCTTAAAATAGCAGCGATTAATGTGCCAGGAATAGAGCCGATATCGCGAATTTGTTTATTAATCCATGGATGAGAATTAGTTAATTCTAAACAAGTGAAATGTATATTATTTTCATCAGTATAATCATTGAATGTTTTTAGTACATTTTCATGTTCATCAAGCATATTTAAATGTTTAGATGCTGAAGGAAGAAAGGCTCCTTGAAATAGTAAAGATAAAAGAACAACGCAAAATACTATGGAGAAAATCGAGTCATCAGCATAATTTGGAGATACAACAGCAACGATAGCAAAAACGATGGAAGCAGCACCACGAAGACCAGCCCATGACATGATTAATTGTTGATTTAGAGGAGCTTTAAAAGGAGTCAATAAGATTGCCATGGTTATTGGTCTAGCTATAAATGTAAGGAAAATAGCTATAAATAAAGCTGGAATAAAGTAATATGGCAATTTTGAAGGGAATACTAATAAACCTAATAAGAAAAAGATAAGCATTTGCATCATACCATTAAAGGCATCAAAAAAGTTTACGAGATTTTTCTTTTTAGGGATATTTTGATTACCTAAGATGATACCTGCAATATAAGTGCTTAAATAGCCATTGCCGTCAACTAACGAAGGAAGGGCATAAGCCGCTAAGGCAATAGCAACTAAGAATATAGAGTCAAAACCATTTTCGCCGAATTGAACATTTTTTAATATCCAAGAAGCGATAAAAGCTAAAGCGACACCAATGATAATTCCATAAGCAAATTGGGAAAAAATCAAATAAGAAATATCAAAAATGTTTAGACTGCTACCTATACTAGTTAATAAAAGTATAGTCAACATATAAGCACAAGGATCATTACTACCGCTTTCGATTTCTAACATAGGTGCAGTATTATATTTTAAATTTAATTTTTGTGAACGTAAGATAGAAAAGACAGAGGCGGCATCAGTAGAACTTAGTACAGCTCCGATAAGCAATCCTTCAAGTGGTGGCAAACCTAATACTAAATGACAAAATACACCAGTAAGACCAGCTGTAATGAAGACACCGATAGTACTCAGTAAAATAGCTTGAGGGGCTATAGGACGGGCGGTTTTCCATTTTGTGCCAAAGCCACCATAAAACATGATGAAAATAAGGGCTGCTGAACAGATTTTTTCAGCAAGGGAATAATCTTCAAAATGAATTTGAAATAAACCATCAGAGCCAAATAGCATACCTAGACCAATAAAGAATAATAAAGTAGGTACTCCAAAGCGAGTAGATAATTTACTTCCAATTACACAAGCAATTAAAATAATTGCACAGATTAAAAGAAATAATGTCATAAGTATAATCTATCCTTTTCATTTTATTTATATATAAAAATTATCTCAAATAATCATGAAGATGTCAAAAAAAGGCAATTTATTTTTTCATTTAGATAAAAAATAAATTGCCTTAAATCAATATGAGATTAAGATTGTTCAGGAATTAAACCATTTTGATAAGCTAGCATTAAATGATAGATATCATTTATTTGACATTGAATTTCTTCACCTAAATCAGTATCAGTCGTTGATGAATGATAATTTTGCAATTCTAGCGTGCAAGAAACAGATTCGATATCTTGATTGGCTTTTAAGGATTCTTTGATATTAGCACAAGATTGATGTTCTAAAAGACGTAAACCGCGTGAATTAGAAATTAGCGTATAACCAGCAATGCCAGTTTTTTTATGATAAGCTTTACAAAAACCGCCATCAATGATGATTAGTTTCCCATTAGCTTTTACAGGACTTTCTCCTTCTTTTACTTTGACAGGAACATGACCATTGATTATATGTCCACGTTTTGTTTTTAAGGAAAATTCTTCGAGTATCATATCGCAGATTTTTTCATCATTACAATATTTATAATAGGCATCAGAAGGTTCAATCCAAGTATCACTATCTTCGATGAACATACGTTCAAAGGTCTTAAATTCTCTACCGGAAAATGGAGAATATCTGCCACACCAGAAATAATACATTAAATCAATATTTTTTTGTTCATATAGACCAAGATAAGCTTGGCGAATGGTTTTATCGACGAAATCTAAATAATTTTTGCCGAAGTAGTAATTATTATTTATACAGATACGCATAAAACTGCCGTCATTATTTAGAGGTATACATCCGTGATAAAGTAAATTATTATTGTAAGCTTTGTAGACACTACCTTTTTGATAGAGAAAATCTATATGTTTACGTAAACGAACGCTATCTAAAAAAGCAGATTTTATATCAGATAAAACTTCAATTTCTTCTGAGGAGAGTTCATAAGGATTTTGAGGATTTATCGTAGGGAAAGAAGGGCTTTTTATAGGATAAGATATATCATTTATTTTTATATGTTTAGAAGTATAATCTATTTTATCTAATAAAAGGCGATTATCCATTTTAAAATCTGGGTTGCGTTTGATTAGTTGTCCTTCTAATTTAAAGAGAATTATAGAGATAGTTCGTTGCATAGCTATTAATAGAGTTTTATTAGGATAGAGTTTGTTTGCAAGTGAAGATAAAGAACGAAGACTGATGGCATATCCTTTTTCTAAGACAGCAGTATTATTATAAGATAGACAGTTTCGCACTACGGTCGCTATACAAGCTTCATTGCCGCACATTGCTCCCATCCATAAAATATCATGATTGCCCCATTGAATATCAACAGAATGATGTTGACGCAGCATATCTATGATAGAGTCAGGTCGTTGTCCTCGGTCATAAATATCACCGACGATATGCAAATGAGCAACAGCTAGTTTTTTGATGAATTTGGTGAAGGCGATGATAAAATCTGTGCCACTGTTAATATTGATTAAGGTATTTAAGATAGTATTAAAATATACTTCTTGGAAGGTATCATCATTTGGTCTTGCTGTGAGCAGTTCAAGAATGATGGTTTCGTATCCTTTAGGCATTAGATTTTTCAATTCTGATTGAGGATATTTATAAGACATCAATCGAGATAATCGTAATAGATATTTAAGATTTTGAGCATACCATTGAGTAGTGATTAATTTTTGCTTTTTTAAATTGAGTATTTTTTCTTTAGGATAGTAAATTAAAGTGCAAAATTCAGCTTTTTGCGAGGTGGACATTTCTTCAGAAAATAAATAGTCTACTTTTTCTTTGATGACGCCAGAGCAATTATTGAGGATATGAAAAAAAGATTCGTATTCTCCATGCAAATCACTCATAAAATGTTCTGTAGGACGTGCTAAATTTAAAATAGCCTTTAATCGAATTAATTCTGTTACAACAGATTGACGATTGGGATATTTTTCTGATAATAGATATAAATATTTATATTTTTGTTTATTTTTGTCCACAGTAATACTCCTTTATATAGAATGTGATAATAGTATTATATAATATTTTCATTTTTATGAAAATAAAGTTTTTTTAGTATACGTTTACTAAAATAAAGAAATAGTAATTGCGGAATAATTAAGAAAATCTTATAATAGAATAGTTAATATTTAAATGAATTTGAATGATGTGAGGGATAATAATTGGGAAATGGAGATAAAAAGAATAAAAACCGCTATATTAAATATATTTTGGTATTAATAGTAGTTTTTGTTTTATCCGGTATGGTGGGAGCTTTTTTTGCTAATGCTTTAGTTGATAATAAACCAGACTATGATAATGACAAAAAGGGAATGTTGGTAGCAAAAGATAAAGCAACGGTAATGATTATGGGTGTAGATGAGCGTGAAGATGATGTAGGTAGAAGCGATACCTTGATGATTGCTACATTAGATCCAGAAAAAAATCAAGCTGCAATATTATCTGTGCCACGTGATACGCGTGTAAAAATTCGAGGATATGGTTTTGATAAAATTAATGCGGCATATGCTTATGGCGGTAGGAAATTAACGCAAGAAACTATTGAAAATTTATTAAATACACATATCGATCATTATATAAAAATCAATGTACATGGTTTTACCAAAATTATTGATGCTTTAGGTGGTATAGATATTGATGTAGAAAAACGTATGTATTATGAAGATCCATGGGATGATGATGGTGGTTTATATATTGATCTTCAGCCAGGTATGCAACACATGGATGGAAAAACTGCTATAACATATGTACGTTATCGCGATGAAGAGGGCGATATAGGTCGTATTAAACGTCAGCAGAATTTTATGAAAGCTGTAATGGATAAATTAGTATCTCCAACAATTATTCCTAAATTGCCATCAATTGTATCAGCAGTTTCTGATTCAGTTGAAACAGATATGTCTGTTAGTGAATTATTGTCTTTTTTAGGAACACTTCAAGAAGCAAAAGACAATGGTCTAAAATCTGACATGGTTCCAGGAAAACCTGTATATATTGAAGGTGTAAGTTATTGGATACCAGATATTAGTAAAACACGACAGATTTTGGCTAATACATTAGGTATAAAAATAGATAATACAATTACTACATCTATACATGAAGATAATATGGAATATCAAGAATCTATTCCTAAAAATGCTGTAGAAGTAACACAAGAAGAACGTATAAAACGAGAAATTGCTCAAGAACGTGAAGAAAGATTGCATAGAAATCATGAAATGCAAGAAGAAAGAAGTACACGAAGATCAAGAACAGATACTCCAGTAGAAAATGATAGTCCTCGTATAGAAAATGATAGACAAGAAGAGGTAGAACAGCCTAGAACAAAAGCTCCTGTAGAAAGTAAACCAAAGGAAATAACTCCTCAATCACCAACAAGAGAAGTGCCTACTTCGGATATGAATACTACAGGTAAATCGTAAATAAAAAATACCGCAAATAGATTTTTACTCTATTTGCGGTATTTTTATTTTAACGAAATAATAAATTTAAAATTATTGTTAAGATAATACTAATTAAAATAGAACTACCTAAAGGGAAATAAACGCCCCAATTATTTCCTTCCCATTTAAAATCAAAAGGAAGTTTTCCTAGTGGTAAAATTTTTCCACCAAAATGGATTAATAAGCCAATAATAACGAGGGCAATTCCTATATAGATGAATATTTTTCCCATATCATACATAGTAGAATTTCCTTTTATTTTAAGAATTAATTATCGTCTTCTTTAATTTCAAAAGCAGCAAGAGCAGCCACTTTATCATTATTATCCATATTCATCATTTTTACGCCCTGAGTATTTCTACCAATTACAGAAACTTCTTCAATATTTGAGCGGATAACAATACCTTCGGTGGAGATTAACATAAATTCTTGTTGTCCATCAACAACTTTTATGCCAATTACAAAACCTGTTTTTTCAGTGACTTTAATGTTGATGATACCAATGCCACCGCGAGTTTGTGTACGGTATTCAGATGTAGCAGTGCGTTTACCAAAGCCGTGTTCAGTAACGGTCAATACTTCACAATCTTCACGGATATTATCCATGCCGATTACTGTATCTTCACCTTTTAATTTTATGCCGATAACACCACGAGCAGTTCTGCCCATAGGGCGAACATCTTGTTCATTAAAGCAAATAGACATACCATCACGAGTACCGATGATGATTTGGCGATTACCGTCAGTTAATTTTACGCCGATTAATTCATCATTTTCTTTTAAAGAAAGTGCGATAAGACCTGTCTTTTTGCGATTAGTATCAAATTCACTAAGACCTGTCTTTTTAACAATACCTTGACGAGTAGCCATGAATAAATATCTATCTTTAGAGAATTCTTTAATAGGTATAATGGCAGTGATTGTTTCTTCTTTAGCCAATGGCAAGAGATTGACAATAGCAGTTCCTTTTGCTGTTCTACCAGATTCAGGAATTTCATATCCTTTTAACTGGTATACAAGTCCCTTATTAGTAAAGAATAAGATAGTATCATGAGTGCAAGAGATGATCATATTTTCTACATAATCTTCTTCTTTTGTACCCATACCAGTGACACCACGACCTCCACGTTTTTGATTGCGGTACGTAGTTACAGGAATGCGTTTGATGTAATTATTATGAGTTAAAGTAATAACTACATCTTCTTTAGCGATGAGGTCTGCAATATCCATATCAGAGCTATCATCTGTGATTTGAGTGCGACGAGCATCACCAAATTTAGCTTTAACGGCAGAAAGTTCGTCTTTGATAATATCTAAGATTTTCTGTTCATCAGCTAAGATATTTTGTAAATCAGAGATATAATCTAAGATTTCAAGATATTCATTTTCAATTTTTTCGCGTTCAAGACCTGTTAAACGTTGTAATCTTAAATCTAAGATTGCTTGAGCTTGTTTTTCAGTGAGTGTATAATCGCTCATTAAGACTTCTTTAGCACTATCGCCATTTTTAGAATCGCGAATTGTTTTAATAATTGGATCTAAATGGTCAAGTGCAATAGTTAAGCCTTCTAAGATATGAGCACGAGCTTGAGCTTTTGTGAGTTCATACTGTGTACGACGGCGAATAACATCTTCTTGATGTTTGATATAGTAGTGTAAAACTTGTTTTAAATTGAGAATGCGAGGTCTGCCTTCAACTAGAGCAAGCATGATTACACCGAAAGTTTCTTGCAATTGAGTATGTTGATATAATTGATTTAAAATAACTTCTGGATTTGCATCACGGCGTAAATCAATTACAATGCTCATACCGTTGCGGTCTGATTCATCATTTAGATCTGTAATACCATCAATTGTTTTATCACGAACAAGTTCAGCAATGCGTTCTACAAGACGAGCTTTATTTACTTGATATGGTAATTCAGTTACAGTGATACGTGGTTTGCCATTTGGTAAAGTTGTGATTTCTGTGCAAGCACGCATTTTTACAGCACCACGACCAGTTTTATAAGCTGAAATAATGCCATCACGACCCATGATCATTGCTCCAGTTGGGAAATCTGGACCTTTGATAGTTTGCATTAATTTATCAATAGTAATTTCTGGGTTATCAATCATCTGTAAAACGCCATCAATTACTTCAGTCAAATTATGTGGCGGTATATTAGTTGCCATACCAACGGCAATACCTGAAGAACCATTGACTAAGAGATTTGGGATTTTGGAAGGTAATACAGCTGGTTCTTGTAGGGATTCATCATAGTTTGGTGTGAAATCTACAGTTTTTTTATCGATGTCTTGGAGCATTAATTCTGCAATTTTTGACATACGAACTTCTGTATAACGCATAGCAGCAGCAGAGTCACCATCAATGGAACCAAAGTTCCCATGACCATCTGCTAATACATAACGACAAGAAAAGTCTTGAGCCATACGAACAATGGCATCATAAACGGAAGTATCACCATGTGGATGATATTTACCTAATACTTCCCCGACGATACGTGCGGATTTTTTGTATGGTTTATTAGAGCCCATACCAGCTTCTTGCATAGCATATAAAATACGACGATGAACAGGTTTTAAACCATCACGAACATCGGGTAAGGCACGCATAACGATTACACTCATAGCATAATCAATATACGAATTTTTCATTTCATCTTCAAGATTTACAGGGAGAATTTTTCCTGTATTTGTAGCTTCTGTCACATTCTCACCTCAATTTTAATCTACGGTCAAAATATGACCGAAATAACATATTACGACAATCATCTTAACTAATATATTTTATCATTTTTAGCGAAAAAAGTCCATGATATAAGGCTTTGACGCTATATGGGTTAAAAAAATCAGTTGTTAAATAATGAATTTAGATAACAACTGATAAAAATTTTTATAAATTTTTTAATGCTTCTTTATAACGAGAAGAAACTCTATGAGAATCTCTTATTTTTTGACAAGTCATTTTAAAAACATCTTTAGATAATGACTGTATTTGCAAAAATTTTAAGCCTTTGTCTGGGTAATACGAAAAATATTTACTAAATGCCCAAGCTTTAGCCATATTTACACTATAAGAAATATCTTTTGTATTATAGACTAATTGAAGTGCATCATCAGCAAAATCTTCTGTTAAGTAGTAGTCTAACAACATTACGATGGCAAAACGCAGTTCATATTCATTAGGGCTATTTAAATAATTTTTTATAAAAGATAGATATAAATTTTTATCTTTAGTTTTCAATTGGAAACTGGCACAAAAACTATCGCAAATAGACCAATTATTTATTTTAGGCAAGAATTTTTGAATTAATTTTTGTTTTGCATTTACATTAATAGGAGCATAAGCAATGACAAAGCCTTCAAGCATGATTTGCTCAAAATATTCATCTGTATTTTGAGTTAAAAACTTTTGCCAATTATTTTTTACTAGCTTTTTAGCAATTTTACGCAATTGTGGCAAGCGTATACCGATGATTTTTATATTTTCTCTATCAATATTTTTAGGCAATAATTTTTGTACAAATTGAGCATATTTTTTATCTTGATAAGAGAATAATATTTGTAAAATATCGTTATTTTTCTGCATAAAAAACTAAGCTTCAATTACATGAGTATATAAAAATCCTTCACGCATACCAGCATCTTTATAAGTTATGGCTGTAGCATTGATTAAATTTGCAATTTCATTAGCTATGACCATACCAGGAATAATAGTATGCAGACGGTCAGGCACTGTTTTTAATAGAGTAGTTATATCTTTATCTGTTAATTTATGACCACGAGTGAAATGAGTAATCATTTCAGGAATTTTGTCAGCAGGTATAGTTTCATTTATATCATCTTGAGCGTACATTTCATTATATAAAGCTCTAGCTCCTTTACAAGTACCGCCAATACCACAGATTTCAGCATGGGAAATATCTTTAAATTCTGGTGCTGTATCAATAATAGCATGAACTTCTTTTATCATTTGTGCGATTTCTTCTTCGCTAGGTAAAAAGTCAGTCGCATATTTTGTATGGAGAGCTAAAGAGCCGATAGGTAAGCTAGTTTTTTGGATAATTTTATTGTCAGCAAAACGAATGAGTTCTGTACTAGCACCACCGATATCAATGATAAAACCATCATGATAATCAAGTTCATGTGTAGCAGCGATAAAATCATAAGTTGCTTCCTTATCACCAGAGATGATATGCAAATCAATACCAGTGCGAGCAATGATTTCAGCAACAGCTTCTTTACTATTTTTAGCATTGCGAAGTGCAGCTGTAGTAAAAGCACTTACATTTTCAATATTAAAAGAAGTCAAGAAGGATTTAAAACTATTTAAAATCTCGCAAGCTTTATCAATACCAGCTTGTTCCATGATATTATCCTTGACATAACTTGCTAAACCTACAGTATATTTGCGTTTATGAATAAGATTTAACTTATTATCCAAGATTTCATAAATAGCCATACGAATAGTAGTAGAACCAATGTCAATAACTGCATATAACATAAAAATATACCCTCCCAAAAGTTAGTATTCATTTTTCTTTTAAATAAAAGAAAAACGAATCAAAAAGAAAATTTACCCGCAATATTGATTTTACTTTGACAAAGATAAAACTATGTCTACAACGCTCTAAACTCGCTTCGCTCAAACAGTAGGACTAAAACCGTATCCATAGTTTTATCTTTGTCAATAGCTTTCAGCTACCGTAAAAGTCTGTTAATGAGGGAAAGTTTGGTATTATATTAATAATACGTAATATTTATTTTCCGCATTATAAATTTTTAGTGGTAACCTTTAGGTTATTGAAAATAATTATCGCTGAATACGGTTTTAGTCTGAATGTCTGAGCGAAGCGAGTTTCTAAGCGTTGTATGAAGCGATAATTATTTTCAAAACTAAAAATTTATCTGCGGTGATTTCTTTGGTTCGTTTCTTTGTCACCAAAGAAATGAACAATTTATTTGAGTAAATCAATTACTTGTTTTCCGATTAATACGATGGACATGATGATGAATAATGTTTTTACATATGTAGCACCTTTGGCAATGGCCATGCGAGCTCCGCAGAAGGCCCCAACCATCATGGCAAGTCCCATGGGAATGGCATAAGCGAAATCAACAATGCCAGAGCTGATGAAAAATAATGCACCAGCGATATTACTAGCGAAGTTTAAACCACGGGCATTAGCAGCAGCACCGATAAAGTCAAAACCAATCCAAAGAAATGCAAATAATAAAAATGTACCAGTGCCAGGGCCGAAAAACCCATCATAAAAGCCAAAAATAAATGCAGCAATAGCGCTTAGTATCCACATTTTTTGACTCATACCATTAAAAGTAGCGACTTGACCAAATTCTTTTTTTGTCAAAGTATAGATAGTTACCGCTACAAGTAAAATGATAATTAAGGGACGAAGAAAGTCAGAAGGAATTAATTTTAAAATACTAGCACCACAGATTGAGCCAATAAAAGAAAGTGGTAGTAAATATTTTATAGTAGAAAAATCTACTCTACCAGAGCGAACAAAAGAGGCAAAACCGATTGTAGCACCCATAGAAGCAGACACTTTATTCGTAGCTATAGCTGTAACGGGAGGCATGCCAGTAAATAAAAGTGCAGGTAAAGAAATAAGACCACCACCGCCAACTACAGTATCGATAAAAGCTGCGATAAATCCAGTAACAATTAGAAATAAACACATATAGATATTAATATCTTCCATCAAAACATCCTTTCTGATTTTAAATTTATATTTATATAAATTAAGTTAATTAATAATATATTGTATCATATATTTTATTTGATAAAATATATCTTTATAATTAATTTTAATGATTAAATAAAAAAGTCAGTTTTAGTTTTTACTAAAACTGACTTTTATCTTAATCTTTGTTACTAGAAGTGTTAATACCAGCACCAGTTATTGGAATGATAACACGGTAATTGTCTGGTTTTCCTTTTTTGAAATATTTTAAAGCACCAGCAACGGAAGCGGCAGCAGTTGGTTCAATATAGATACCTTTTCTACCTACTTGATGTTGAGCTTCGATGATTTCTTCATCATCAACAGTGAGAACTTCACCATTACTGCGAGTAATAGCCATGAGCATTTCTTTTAGACGCATTGGTTTTTCAACACGAATGGAATCAGCGATGGTATAACTTACTTTAGATGGTTTGCGTTTTTTCTTAAAGGCATCATATAAAGGACTGCAATTTTCACTTTGAATGGCAATGAATTTTGGTAGACGACCAATTTCTTCAAATCCATAATAAAGACCGAGTAGCATTGTACCATTACCGACAGGAAGGAAAATATATTCAGGTACATGGTTATTTAATTCATGATAAATTTCATAAGCTAAGGATTTTATGCCTTCAAAGAATAATGGATTATAAACATGAGATGCATAATATGTTTTTGTTTTTATAGCTTCCTTTTGGGCTGTCTTTGCCGCAGTATCACGATTACCGATAACAAGGCGAATTTGAGCACCATATGTTTCAATTTGATTTAATTTACCTGCAGCAATATTTTCAGGTACATAAGCAGTACATTTTATATTAGCAGCAGCAGCATAAGCAGCGATAGCAGAAGCAGCATTTCCTGAAGAGTCTTCGATTATGTGTTTAATGCCTAGATCCTTAAGTATACTAATCATTGTTTTGGCACCACGGGCTTTAAATGAACCAGTTGGATTTAGATTTTCCATTTTAAAGAAAAATTCTTGTTTGCCAAATTTTATAGGTATCAAAGGAGTTTCGATTTCACCGATAGATACTTCTGGGATTACAGGATCAGAAGCGTTTTTATATAATCTAAATAAACCTCCACAAGAACAATGGTAAGAAGTTGAATTTAATGGATATTCTTTTTTACATTTTTCACAATAAAAATGCATACAAATCATCTCCTAAAAAAATAATTTCATAAAAATAAAATAGAATACGATTTCTTTAATAAAAATAAAGAAATATTATAAATATATTAATATTTAATAAATTTACGTGCTAATATGTATTTATTATGTATAAAAGATTTTCAAACTATATTATATAAATATATATTCTATGGCATGAAATATTTTTCCTTTTAAATAATGATTAATTTATTTAAAAGATGGATAAAAATATAGAAAAATTTTTATCCATATCAATAATACTAAGAAGGGAAAATGATAAAAAAAGATAAAAAAGGCTTGATTTATAGGCTTTTTTAGGCAGTGAAAACTTTTTTTAAATTTTTTATAAAAAATTTAAAAAAAGGTGTTGACATTTCTTTCTAAAGGTCATATAATAATACATGTTCTCACGAGGAACAAGTGAGGAACGGGGCATGGCTCAGTTTGGTAGAGCACCTGGCTTGGGACCAGGGGGTCGCAGGTTCGAATCCTGCTGCTCCGACCATTAGAAATGATAGGAAGCGAAAGCTTCCTTTTTTTGTTTATTAGCGAAGGCAGGAGCTTTCGCTTTTTTTATAAATAAATTTAATATTGAGGTATACATAATGTCAAATGAAGTAGTAGTAAAAAAATCTTATCTACAAGTAATTTTATTAGCCATGGGTCATTTTTTCAATGATTTTTATTGTAATTTTTTACCTATATTATTGCCAATTTTAATACCTAAATTAGGTTTATCACTTACTTTGAGTGGGGCATTAGTTATGGTCATGTCTTTATCAGCTAATGTTTTACAACCTGTTTTTGGTTATTTTATGGATAAATATAATTTTAATAAAATTATGCCGTTGATTATTCCTTTTGGTGCAGTATTTATCTGCCTTACTAATTGGGCGAATAACTTTATTGTATTGGCTATATTAATTGGTCTTAGTGGATTGGCTGTTTCTACTTTTCATCCAATGGGAGCAGGTCTAGTGAGTAAAGTCGCACCTGAAGGAAAAATATCGACATGTATTTCTTTATTTGTAGCAGGTGGCAGTTTTGGTTTTGCATTAGCACCTATTTTATTAGTTTATTTTATGCAGATGTACAGTTTAGCTTATTTACCTATATTGATCATACCTGCAATTATCTTAGGTGTATTAATGTATAGTTCGGGATTATCAAAGGCTCGTTTTGTTAATGAACAAGTGGCTAAAAATATGCATTTTAATTTAATTCAAATTTTGAAGAATAAACCATTGATGTTATTAAATGTATCCATGGGCCTTAGGGCTTGGTTATTTACCGCATTAACTACATTTTTACCACTATGGGCGATAGAAAAGGGTTGTGATAATACTTCAAGTGGTTGGATTTTAACAATATATTTATGTGGTTCTGTCTTAGGTGGTTTAATAGGTGGAGCTTTAAATGATAAAATCGGTTATAAAAGAGTAATTTTGTGGGCGTTGATATTTACATTAATACCTACAATGTATTTTTTGTTTGTACAGCAAATAAATATATTGGTATATATTGCTTTATTTATTGGTGGTGGCTTAGTTATGGCAGCAAATCCTGGAGCTATAGTTTGGGGACAGGATTTATTACCAGATAATCCAGGTATGGCTTCTGGTATGATGCTTGGTCTATCTTTTGGTCTTGGTGGTTTTGGTACAATGCTTACTGGTTCACTCGCTGAAAGCTTGGGACTTACCATGGCTTTAGCATTAACTGCAATACTATTAATTATAAGTATTGTATTAGTGTATTTAACTCCAGAAAAAAGAAAAGTTATAAGTTAATATCTTTATAAAAATATATAATAAAAAGGCAAGTAATCTATAAAATAGTTACTTGCCTTTATTATTTTTTCTATTATAATGTGGTTAAAATAAATTCACCTGTACCATTTAAAATATATTCGCCCATATTAGCAGGGATAAATACGCTTTCACCTTTAGCGATAGTAAAACTATCTTTGCCGTAAGTCAATGCGATTTGTCCATCTAGAACTAAGATAGAATGGAAACTATCTGATTTAGCATTCAATGAACAATTGCCATGTAATTTAAAATGACTGACATTGAATAAATCACATTGTGCAAGTATTGTTAAATCATAGTCTGCAAAAGTTGTAAGTTTGGCAATAGGTTCAGGTTTTCTAGTTGGTGGTTCAAGTTTAGTAACAGCAAGTGCTTTTTCAATGTGAAGTTCACGAGGTTTACCATCTTTACCAATACGACCATAATCATAAACACGATAAGTAGAGTTGGAACTTTGTTGGATTTCAGCGATTAATGCTCCAGCACCAATAGCATGAAGTGTACCTGCTTCGATGAAAAATACATCACCTTTTTTTATGGGCACTTGGTTGCAAACTTCAAGAAGTGTATTATCTTTGATGCGACGTTCAAATTCTTGGTGGGATATTTCATGAGTAAATCCATAGATTAAAGTAGCATCTGGAGTTGCATCCATTACATACCACATTTCAGTTTTACCGGATTCGCCTTCATGTAAAAGAGCATATTTATCATCTGGATGAACTTGTACAGATAAACTTTGTTTAGCATCGATGAATTTGATTAGAATAGGAAAGTCTTTATCTTTAGGAGCTTTTGTACCTATTACATCTTTGCCAACAGTTTTTATATATTGGGCTAAAGTCTTACCAGAAAATTCGCCATTACTGATAATGCTTTCTCCATCGTGATGGCAAGATAATTCCCAACTTTCAGCTACAGGATCAATATCTGTTTGTTTATTGAATTCATCACGTAATCTAGTTCCGCCCCATAAGTAGTCTTTAAAAGCTGCATTTAATTTTAATGGATAAAGCATTATATCAAATCCTTTCAATTCAATTTTGATTTTTGTTTTAAGATTTTAATAAGAAAAATACTAATTTTATCTTAACATTAATTTTATATTTGTCTATAAGAATTTATGTTGATTTTTGTATTGTCTAGAAATTCTGTATAATATCTTTTGCTTTACATATATTTTTTAGTGTGTTAGGATATAAATAATATTTTTAGTTAAATCTGCACATCAAAAAGATGTTGCAGATTTTTTGCTATGAAAAACTTTTTTGAATGATAATTAATAGCATTTATATTTTTAGAAATGGGTGGTTTTTATGACAGACGCAAACACTTTAAAGCGTAATACAGCATGGCTGTCAATTATGTCAAATACGCTATTGGTTGTTTTAAAATTAGCAGTTGGTTTATATGTAGGAGCAGTTAGTCTGGTATCAGAAGCTCTACATTCAGGTGTTGATTTAATAGCTGCTTTTATTGCATTTTGGGCTGTACGAAAAGCCGTAGCTCCACCAGATAAAGAACATGATTATGGTCATGGTAAATTTGAAAATTTATCTTCAGCGGTAGAAGCTTTATTGATTGTAGCTACAGCTATTTTTATTATTTATGAAGCAATACACAAATTTAATACACCATTAGACCCAGAATTTTTACAATATGGTATATATATAATGTTTATTTCTATTGTTGTAAATATTATTGTTTCTCGTCGTTTAATATCTGTAGCGAAAAAGACTGATTCACAGGCATTAGAAGCAGATGGATTACATCTTCAAGCAGATGTATGGACTTCTGTCGGTGTTTTATTAGGTCTTGTAGGGATGAAAGTATTTGGCTTTTTATGGTTGGACCCTGTCATTGCTATTGTTGTAGCTTTAATTATTTTCCATGCAGGATATAAAATGGTTGTAGATAGTGCAAGAGAATTAACAGACAGTAGTTTATCTCAGGAAGAAGAAGCTATTATCGGTGAAATTATTTTATCACATAAAGGATTAAGAGGTTATCACCATTTACGTACAAGAAAATCTGGTTCTGATAGACTTTTAGATGTGCATGTTACTTTTGATAGAGATATGCATTTAGAAGATGTTCATAATATTTGTGATGATATTGAACGTAAAATAAAAAGTAAATTTGGTGGATTTGATATAACTATTCATCCAGAACCTGTAGATGAAAATGGTTCAGTTATAAAAAAAAACTACGTTAAGGCATGAGGTTTAAATAGATGGAAAAAATTCAGTATAAAGTAAATGATGTAGTACGCATGAAAAAAAAGCATCCATGCGGTAGCGATACATGGACAATACTTAGAGTTGGTATGGACTTTGGCTTAAAATGTAATGGATGTGGTCATTTTGTGATGATGCCACGTGTAAAATTCGAAAAGATGGCTAAAGCTATAGTAAACGAAGAATAATGCAACTAGGTATTGTATTTTGATTTTGACAATGATATAATTTTGGTGGTTCTAATCATATTATGAATATCTGGAGAGGTGTCCGAGTGGTCGAAGGTGATTGACTCGAAATCAATTGTACCGAGAGGTACCGTGGGTTCGAATCCCACCCTCTCTGCCATATGTGCATAATAGACCTGCTCATACGAGCAGGTCTTTTTTATTTTGTGTGGAAAATATAGATTAAAGGTGGGTAAATAGATGGTAGAATGTTCAATTTGTCATAAACATATTGATGAAAAAGTAGCTTTGGTCAATACAGATAAAGATGGCAATAAACGCATTATTTGTCAGGATTGTTTTAAACAGGAAGCTGGTGTAGATTATAAAACTTTTGCTTACCGTAAAGAGAATGCAAAACAGATTTCTATTGCAGTAGTTATTTGTTTGGCGATGACTATTTATGCTTTTATTGAGAAAGGGCCATTGTATGGAGCATTAGGAATTGTATTGACAGTGCTTATATATTTCTTTTCAGGAAAAATAAAATAAAAAATAATATAAGTAATATATTTATGAGGTGATATTATGGCTTATCGTGAATATATAGAAAAAGGTTATATGCCTTCTCGAGAAATGATGAAAAAATTTCTCATCGAGCAAATAGAGTTTAAACGAAAAACAGAAACTGTAGATTTATACAATGCTGTAGATAGAGTCAGTGCTGAAGATGTGAAAGCAAAAGTCGTTTTACCTAAATTGCCAGTGAGCAAAATGGATGGTATAGGTGTTTGTTTTTCAGATTTTGAAAGTGGCATACCAAATACTGAAAATTGGCAAGAAGGCAAAGAATATATTTTTGCCAATACTGGCTGTGTAGTGCCAGAACCATATGATACAGTTATTCTAATTGAAGATGTTCGTTTTATAGAAGGTAAATTAAAAATCTTGGCTAAACCTGAAAAAAAGGGGCAATTAATTGATCCACCAGGAAGTCTTATTGGTGAAAATGAAATTTTAGTAAATAAATATGCAAAAATCACAGCACCTCAAGTTGGCTTATTAGCTTCAGGTGGTATTAAAGAAGTAAAAGTCATAGCAAGACCAAAGATAGTATTTATTCCTACTGGTGATGAATTAGTATCGTGGCAAAATGATGATTATCCTATAGATAAAAATATAGAGTCAAATAGCATGATGTTATATGCTTTTTGTCAGCAATATCAAGCGGATTTAACAATTTTTCCGATAATTCCAGATGATAAAGTAAAATTAAAAGAAGCACTTACAAAAGCAAGTGATATGGCAGATATTGTATTAATCAATGCAGGTTCTTCTAAAGGAACAAAGGATTTTACGCTTGATTTATTAGAAACAGAAGGTGAAGTTTTAGTTTACGAATTGGGTTGTAGACCAGGTAAACATTCTAGTTTCTCTAAATTTAGACAAAAACCAGTATTGGGCATTGCAGGTCCTCCAAATGGTGCTGAATTGGCTATGCGTTTTTATCTAAAAGCTATTATGCAAGCTTATTATCATCAAAAATTAAGTTCTTTGGAAACAATAGATGTAATCGTAGATTTTGATTTTACAGCACCTAAAAATGCAGATTTTTGTCTGCAAGTTCATATTTTTAAACAAAATGATGAATATCATGCACAAATGATTAATCCTAAAGGTGTAACAAGAGCCACTTTATTACAAAAATATAATGGTTTTATTTACAGACTAAAGGGTACTAGTTTAAAAACAGGCGATGAAGTGACAGCAGAATTAATTGTTGAACGAAAAGAAATTAAAACAGAAAATTGAATTTATGTAAGATAGAAATGATGAGGATTTTCGATGCAAGATTGTTTTAAGCGTGATATAGATTATTTGCGAGTATCACTTACAAGTAATTGTAATTTGCGTTGTCAGTATTGTATGCCCGAGCAAGGAATAAAACAAAATGAAAAAATACTTTCACAAAAAGATTTAATACATTTAGTGGAATTAATCAGTTCAACGGGTATAAAAAAAATAAGGCTCACTGGCGGAGAGCCATTATTATATCCGAATATTGAAGATTTAATAATAAGATTTAAAGCAATACAAGGTATAGAAAAAATAGTATTGACTACAAATGGCATATTATTATCTAATAAAGTAGATGTTTTGAAAAAAGCTGGTATAAGTGGTATAAATTTAAGCTTGGATTGTCTTGATAAAAATTTATTTAGAAAAATTACACGAGGTGGAAATATAGATAAGGTTTTGTCTGGTATAAAAGCGGCAAAAGAAAAAGATATTCCTTTGAAAATTAACAGTGTAATTATGCAGGGAGTAAATACACAAGAGATAATTCCCTTGATTGAATTTGCCAATGATAATAAAATTGATTTACGACTTATTGAATTAATGCCGATGAATGTAGCAAAAGATTTTAAAGCGGTAAAAGAAGATGATTTAAAAGCTATAATTAGCAAAAAATATGGAGCTTTAAAACCAATAGATATTTTTGAAGGTCCTGCACATTATTATCAAGTGGAAAATTTAGTTATAAATATAGGATTTATTTCAGCATTATCACATAAGTTTTGTGCTAATTGCAATCGTTTACGATTGACATCAACAGGTATTTTAAAGCCTTGTTTGCATTATAATAGTGGTGTTAATTTGAAAAAATTGTTAAACGATAATATATCAGATGAAGAAATTTTAATGATAATAAAAGATACTATTTATCATAAACCTAAAAATCATCATTTAGAAGATAAAACTTTTTGTCAAAAAGAGGATAAATCTATGTCTTTAATTGGTGGATAAGTGATATAATAAATAAATGTCACTAAATAATATTTTAATTGAATACAGGAGGTATTTTTGATGAACAAATCTGTACATCCAGTTGATGAAAGATTGCCATTAGGTCAAACGTTTCTCTATGGTCTTCAGCATGTATTAGCAATGTATGCTGGTGCAGTAGCTGTACCACTTATTGTGGCAAATGCTATCGGTCTTAGTACAGAGGATTTAATTTATTTGATTAATGCAGACTTATTTACTGCTGGTATTGCAACTTTAATTCAGACTTTAGGTCCATTAAAAATGGGAAGTAGGTTACCAATTGTGCAAGGTGTAACATTTGCGGCTGTTTCACCGATGATAATGATTGGTCAAGCTGATGGATTAACGGCGATTTATGGTGCTGTTATAGCCAGTGGGTTGTTCATGTTTTTAATGTCTCCATTTTTTAGCAGATTGGTTGGGTTTTTCCCTCCAGTGGTAACAGGTAGTGTTATTACAATTATCGGTTTATCTTTATTGCCAGTAGCAGTAAGATGGGCTGGTGGCGGTAATCCTGCTGCCGAAGATTTTGGAAGTATTCCAACTTTGTTGTTATCCACTTTTGTTTTATTGTTAGTAATTATATTTTATCGTTGGTTATCAGGCGTATGGAGAAATATTTCTGTATTATTAGCTTTAATAATAGGTACAGTAGTAGCTTCTTTCTGTGGTTATACAGATTTTAGCCATATAGGTAAAGCTGATTGGCTAGGTCTTGTTACTCCTCTTCATTTTGGTGTACCAACTTTTGATATTCCAGCAATTATTGTAATGATTTTAGTTATTTTGGTTGTTATGACAGAAACAACTGGTGATATTATTGCTGTAGGTGCTATCGTAGGTAAGCCAGCAGATCAAAAGACTATTACAAGAGGTCTTCGTGCTGATGGTTTCTCCACTTTACTTGGCGGTATTTTAAATACTTTCCCTTATACAGCATTTGCTCAAAATATCGGTCTTATCACACTTACAAATGTAAAAAGCCGTTTTGTTGTAGCAGGCTCTGGTGTTATTTTAATTTTATTAGGTTTATTCCCTAAAATGGCAGCATTAGTTGCTTGTATTCCTGCACCTGTACTTGGTGGTGCTGGTATTGCTATGTTTGGTATGGTAGCAGCAAATGGTATTCGCGTATTGGCGAAAGTTGAATATGAAGGTGAAGGAAATTATAATGTTCTAATCGTAGGCATCAGCCTTGCAATGGGTCTATTATCCATGGCTG
Source organism: uncultured Megamonas sp. (assembly GCF_958438645.1). Taxonomy (NCBI): domain Bacteria; kingdom Bacillati; phylum Bacillota; class Negativicutes; order Selenomonadales; family Selenomonadaceae; genus Megamonas; species uncultured Megamonas sp. Next base: position 79,910 of record NZ_CAUBSM010000006.1, on the reverse strand, counting down.
TTCCTGAAATCTTCAAACATTTAACTGGCATTTGGAGCATTATTTTCCATAGTGGTATTACAATTGGAAGTTTAACAGCGATAATTTTAAATGCTCTTTTAAATAGAAATAATAAATTGAGAAGATAATAAAAAAACTCCTTTAGTTTTTGATATGCACCCAAAATATTGGACATATTAATTAAGCTAAAGGAGTTTTTTATTGTTAGGAAATATGTGATAAACTTTTATTAAATTATATAATACAATAAAAATAGAATTATTTATAAATTTTATTATAGATATTGGAAGGAGGATATTTATGATTTTTTGTAAAAGTGGTGGTTGTAGTGCCAAATTAGGACCAAAGGTTTTAAGCAAGGTATTATCTAAATTACCTAAATTTGAAGATGAAAATTTGTTAGTGGGTTTTGACTCAAGTGATGATGCTTCTGTATATAAATTGACAGATGATATTGCGATGATACAGACATTGGATTTTTTCCCACCAATGGTAAATGATCCGTATATTTTTGGACAGATAGCTGCGACAAATGCAGTTAGTGATGTATATGCTATGGGTGGCACAGTAAAAACTGCACAGAATATAGTATGTTTTCCTGAAAATGAAGATTTAAATATTTTAGGGCAAATAATGGCTGGTGGAGCTAGTAAAATCATGGAAGCTGGCGGAATTTTATCTGGTGGTCATTCTGTAAATGATGAAAGTATTAAATATGGTTTAGCAGTAACGGGTATTGTCAATCCTCAAAAAATATATCAAAATAATACTATAGAATTAAATGATGATTTAATTTTAACAAAGCCACTGGGTGTGGGTATTATTATGGCAGCAAATTCTGTTGGTGAAGCAAGTAATGAGGCTATGCAAAAAGCTATAAAATCCATGACTACTTTAAATAAAAAGACAGCAGAAGTCATGATGAATTATGACGTCCATGCTTGCACTGATGTAACAGGCTTTGGTTTTATTTGTCATCTTTTGGAAATGGTAGCTAAAGATTATAGTGTAGATGTTTACACAGAAAATTTACCGATTATCAAAGAAGCTTTGACTTATGCAGATAATTTTTTAATCACAAGTGCAGGTCAGAGAAATCGCAATTTTGCGGGAGAAAAAGTTTCTTTTACAGATAAAATATCCTTTGCTATGCAAGAAGTTTTATTTGATCCACAGACATCTGGTGGTTTATTGATGAGCATAAATCCTAAAGATAGTAAATCTTTAGTAGATGAATTACAAAAAGCAGATATAGATGCACGTATTGTGGGCAAGGTGACAAATTTAAATGAATATAAAATAAATGTTATGTAATTTTTTTAGAGGTGATTGTTTATGGAAAAAACTATAGATGCTAGAGGACAGGCTTGTCCAAAACCATTAGTAATGGCTAGAGATACATTAAAAACTTTGACTCAAGACGATAAATTAAACGTAGTTGTCGATAATTTAGTTTCTGCACAAAATTTGGAAAAAATGGCAAGTCAAATGAATTTGCCATCACAAAAAATACAGCAGGGCTCAGATTATATAGTATCTTTATTTGTAAAAAAATCCATGTTCATTCCTCAACAAGAAGAAATAAAATGTGAAGTGCCAACAAAAACTGATAATTCTTTTGTCGTTGTAGTCAGCAGTAATGTAATGGGTCATGGTGATGATAAATTAGGTGGTATTTTAATTAAAGGTTTTATTTATTCTTTGACTTGTTTGGAAACATTGCCAAAATCTGTTATTTTTTATAATAGTGGTGTTAAATTGGCAGTTGAAGGCTCTGAAGTTTTAGAAGACTTAAAGACTTTAGCTGATGCTGGTGTAGAAATTGTAGCTTGTGGTACTTGTTTGGAATTTTACCAGTTAAAAGAAAAATTAGCTGTGGGTAAAATCGTAAATATGCTTGATATTGTAGAACGTCAGGCAAAAGCTGCGAAAGTGATAAAACCATGATTTATTTTGATCAAGCCGCAACTAGTTATCATCGACCAGATTGTGTAGCTACTGCTGTTGTAGAAGCTATATTTCATGCAGGTAATGCATCAAGAAGTACGGCAGGGCCTTCTATATGGTCTTCGCGAATTGTATATGAAGCACGTGAAAAAATCGCAAGACTATTTAATGCAAAAACAGAAAATGTAGCATTTACTTCTGGTGTAACTGAAAGTTTAAATTTAGTCATAGCTTCTTTTTTCAATAAAGGGCATATCATAACTACAGCAAATGATCATAATTCTGTTTTACGTCCATTGTATTTACGAGAAAATGATTTGGATTTAACGATAATTCCTGTAGATAAAGATGGAAATTTTGAATATGAATTGATGGAGAGAGCTTTTCGTCCTGATACTTTGGCTGTGATTACAACAGGTGCTTCAAATGTTACTGGTAATCTCATGGATATACAGCGTATAGGGACTATAGCTCATGAGCATAATGCTTTATTTATCTTAGATGCTGCTCAAGTAGCTGGTTTGATACCGCTTGACATGGAAAATTTCAATATAGATATTTTATGTTTTACAGGGCATAAAGAATTATTTGCTCCTCAAGGTACAGGTGGCATTGTTTTGCGTGAAGGTCTTCATCCTGTACCTGTAAAAGTTGGTGGCAGTGGTTTTTATAGTTTTGCGAAAAATCACCCAGATATGATGCCGAATGTATTTGAAGCAGGAACAGCAAATGTTCATGGTATAGCAGGTCTTAATGCTTCTGTGGATTGGATTTTAAAGCATGGCTTGGATATAGATGCAATTTTATTAGCTAAAACTTTCTATGAAGGGCTTAGAGAAATTGAAGACATAAAAATCTATGGTTGTTTCAAAAAAAATCGTGTGCCTGTGATCAGTTTTAATATCAAAGATATAGATTCTTCTGTTATAGCAGATAGATTATGGATGGAGTATAATATTGCTGTTCGCAGTGGTATACACTGTGCTCCTCTTATTCATCAGGCTTTAGGTACTGATAAACAAGGTACAGTGCGTTTTAGTTTTTCAAGATTTAATACACAAGAAGAAGTAAAACAAGCATTAATAGCGATAAAAGAAATCAGGGACGATTTATGTCAAGATTAGGAAAATCTTTAAAATTAGTGATAACATTTGATAATCCAACACATGCTTTTGCTTTTGAGTCTGCTTGTAAAAAAGCAAATATCGCTGGCAGATTATTGCCTGTACCTGTAAAGCTTACAGGCGGCTGTGGTATTGGTTGGACTAGTAAAATAGAAGATAAATCTATAGTAGAAGATTTTATAAAACAGAATAATTTAGCAGTTAGTCATATTTTAGAGCTAGAGTTTTAGTCTTGAAGTTCATTTAATATAGATAAAGTATCTATATCTATTAATTCTTTAGCAGAATTTACTTCGACTAAAGTTAATTCATCAAGATGTTTTTGAATGACAATGCGACCGCCTTTATCTCCTTGGATAGCAAGTAATTCTGGTAGATATTTTTGAGCGAAAATCACAGGATTACCTCTTTTTCCTGCATGTGATAGGGCACAAATATTGCCTTTTTTTTGCCATGTTTGGCAGAGGTTATTTAGGCTTGCAAATGTCAAAAATGGTTGGTCGCAAACGATGAATAAATAGCCGTCAATATTATTATCATTTGTATTATCAGCAGAAGATAATTGTTGGCTGGCTTTTATGGCTAATTGCATAGAATGAGATTGACCCAAATGAGTATCATAGTTAGGAACGACTATTATATTTGGGTCAATTTTTTTGGTGATTTCAGGATATTTAGTAACTAAAATTGTCTGCTTAGGATTTAGTTTTTTGATTAAATTTAAAGTATATTGATACATAGGAATATTATTTATAGGATAAAGTAATTTATTCGCACCGAAACGAGAGCTATTGCCAGCAGCTAAAATAATAACGCATAGAGATTTTTTATACATAGAAAACACCTCATAGGAGAATAAATTTATGTTTTTAGAATATACAAAGAAAAAGTTGATTAATAAAAGTATAGTAGAGTATTTGCAAGTGAAAAATCAAGATATAATTTCTATATCTGGTGCAGGTGGTAAAACTTCTACAATAAAATTATTAGCTAAAAATTTAGTACGTGAATATAAGAAAGTTTTGATTACAACAACGACAAAGATGTTTAAAACAGCAGATGCCATAACGATAAGAGATAAAAATTTATTAAAGCAAAAATTAGAACAGCAAAATTGGATATTTACTGGTCAAGATTATGGCAAAAAGATAAGTTCATGGGACGAAGAATTTTTGCGAGAAATCATATCTTTGGCAGATATAACTTTGATTGAAGCTGATGGAGCGAAAAGATTGCCATTTAAATTTCCCAAACAAAATGAACCGGTATATATATCTTCATCAAATAAAGTGGTGTATATTGTAGGCATGAGTGCATTAAATCAGCCATTAAAATCTTTATGTCGGGCAGAACTTTTAGCAAAGTTTTTACAAAAGCAAGTAAACGAAAATCTGACAAAAAATGATATAATAAAAGTGATATCAAGTGAACAAGGAGCAAGAAAAGATATAGGTAGGCGAGAGTTTTTCGTCATCTTAAATCAAGTTGATAATTTGTTTGCTTTACAAAAGGCTGTATTTATAGCTGAAAAATTAGCAGAATATGGAATAAAAGTGGCGATAAGTAGTTATCGTGATGAATTTTAAAAAGTAAAAATAGAGAAAGTAAAGGTAAATTTTTATGGAAAAAATATTGATAAAAGGTGCTGGAGATTTAGCCTCAGGCATTGCTTGGCGATTACAAAGAGCTGGATTTCCGATTATTATGACGGAGATAGAAAAGCCTTTGACTGTGAGATTGACAGTGTCATATTCTAATGCTGTCTATGAAAACGAAGTGAATATAGAAGGCATAAAAGGAAAGTTAGTAAATAATTATCAAGAGGCACAAGCAGTTATCGCACAAGATAAAATCGCTGTAATTGTTGATGAAAATGCTGATATTGCGAAAGAATATAAACCAGATATTATCATTGATGCTATAATGGCTAAGAAAAATATAAATACAAAAATTGATGATGCACCGATTGTCATTGCTGTAGGGCCTGGATTTACAGCTAAAAAAGATTGCGATTATGTTATCGAAACGAAAAGAGGTCATTTCTTAGGTAAGGTAATCGAAGAGGGCAGTGCCATAAAAAATACAGGTGTTCCAGGAAATATTGGCGGTTATACTATAGAGAGAATTATCAGAGCTAATGGCGAGGGCGTATTTAAATCCGTGGCAAAAATTGGTGATTTTGTAAAAAAAGGCGATATTGTAGCCTATGTTGATGATAGAGAAGTAACAGCCTTAATAGATGGTATCGTCCGCGGTATGTTGCATGATGGTATTGTAGTTACAGATAAGATGAAATGTGGAGATATTGATCCACGAGCAGAGCAAAGTCATTGTTTCAGCATATCGGATAAATCTAGAGCCATAGGTGGCGGTGCTTTAGAAGCTGTATTATATGGTTTGAAAAATTTGAGAAAGCAGGGCAAAAAATGATTACAATAAAAGCTTTTTGGCAAAAAGTGCAAATGCAATTAAAAGCAAATAATCCTGTGATTTTGGCAATGGTCATGGAGAAAAAAGGCTCTGCTCCACGTGGAGTAGGTGCACATATGCTTATTTTAGCTGATGGCTCAACGGTGGATACAATTGGCGGTGGCCCTTTAGAATATTTGGCTATACAGGAAGCTAAGCAAAATTTAAAAAATGGTAAATCCATAGTACAGACTTTTTCTTTGAATAATGCTACTGCTGGTGAATACGGTATGGTTTGTGGCGGTCAATTGACGGTTGCTCTATATTGTTTACAGCAAAAAGATTTAGTTCAAGTGGAAAAAGCATTGACTTTAATCCATACGAAAAATAAAATCGTTTTAAGCTTAAGTTGGCAAAAGGAAAACTTTGATTTTAAAGTTTATGACTTAGCGGAAAGTTTTGCTTTGAAAGAAAAGTTGATTAAAAAATCTTTATTGCAGATGGATACAACAAATCAATCTGGGCAATATTTAGAAATCATGAAGCAAAGCCCTAGAGTTTATCTATTCGGTGGAGGATATGTAGCTCAAGAGGTCGCAAAATTATTATCAAATTTAGAATTTGAATATATAGTGCTTGAAGAACGCAGTGAATTTGCTAAAAAAGAATTATTTCCAGACGCTAAACGCATTGTAGTTGTAGATTATGCGGATTTTAGTAAGCAGGTGGAAATAAAAAACAGCGATTATGCGATTGTGGTAACAAATGGTCATACAAAAGATACTTTGGTTTTAGAAAGTTTATTAAAAAATCCTCCAGCATATATTGGCGTGATTGGCAGTAGACATAAAAAAGCTCATGTAGAAAATTATTTAGCTGAAAAAGGCTTTAGCGAAGATTTAATAAAACAAATTATCATGCCTATAGGGTTAGATATTAAAGCGGAAACACCTTCCGAAATTGCAATTAGTATTGTGGCTCAGTTAATTCAAAAAAGAGCACAGTAAAATAATTTTAGATAGGAGTAAAATAGATGTTTGGATTAGGTATACCAGAATTAATTTTAATTTTAGTAATTGCTTTAGTGGTATTTGGCCCTAAGAAATTGCCAGAAATAAGTAAGGCTTTAGGTAAAAGTATAAAGGAATTTAGAAATTCAACATCGGATATTACAGATACAGTGAATACTGTTAAAGATGTAACTGATGTAGCTAAAAAATTAAAATAATAAGTTATAAATTATAAATGAGGAAAATATGGCGAATTTTACGCATTTTAATCAAGATGGTGAAGCTATCATGGTTGATGTCAGTCAAAAAGATATTACTATGCGGATAGCTATTGCCGAAGGTAGTATAAAAGTAAATCAAGAAGTTTTTCGTTCAATCAAAGAACAGACTAATAAAAAAGGTGATGTATTAGCCGTTGCTAGAATAGCTGGTATTATGGCAGCAAAAAAAACAAGTGATATGATACCGCTTTGTCATCCATTATTTATTACAAAAGTTACGATTGATTTTGAATTAGACGAAGACAATTATATGATAAAAGCTATTGTTACGACAAAAGTTAATGGCAAGACTGGTGTAGAGATGGAAGCACTACATGCTGTATCAGTTACATTATTGACGATTTATGATATGTGCAAGGCTATAGACAAAAGTATGGAAATAGCAGATATACGTCTATTGCATAAAGAAGGCGGAAAATCTGGTGTTTATGATTATGAAAAATAATAAGGAGTATAGAATTTAATTTATGGGAAAAATTTTAGCTGTATGTATCAGTGAACAAAAAGGTACTTTAAAAACTGCTGTAGATAAGGGCTTGATGATAAAGGATTTTGGTTTAGAACATGATGCTCATGCTGGAAAATGGCATCGTCAGATAAGCTTATTAGCAGTAGAAGCTGTGAGAGCTTTTGAAGAAAAATATAATTTCAAAGTTCCTGCTGGTGCATTTGGCGAAAATCTTTTAGTTGAAGGTATTGATTTAAAAAATTTGCCGATTGGTACAAGATTGAAAGTAAATGATATTTTATTGGAAATCACTCAAATAGGTAAAAAATGCCATTTAGGTTGCAATATTCAAAAGCAAACAGGTGAATGTATCATGCCTAATGAAGGTGTATTTGCGATTGTATTAAATGGTGGAGAAATTAAAGCACAAGATACGATTTTTGTAGAAGCTTGAGAAGGTGAAAGAAATGTTTGAAGTAGCGATAATCACTGCAAGTGATAAAGGTGCAAAAGGTCTTCGTGAAGATTTAAGTGGTCCATGTATAAAGCAGATTGTAGAAGAGTCTGATTATAAAGTAGTATCTATGGAAATTTTGCCAGATGATAGAGCTTTATTGGCAGATAAAATGATAGAGCTTGCGGATAAAGAAATTCCTTTGATTTTGACGACAGGTGGCACAGGTTTTTCACCAAGGGATAATACACCTGAAGCGACAAAAGATGTAATTGAAAAAGAAACACCAGGAATTTCTGAAGCTATGCGTATGTATAGTTTAAAAATTACACCGAGAGCTATGTTGAGTCGAGCAACTTCAGGCATTAGAAAAAAATCTTTGATTATTAATTTGCCGGGAAGTCCTAAAGCTGTAAGAGAATGTTTGGAATATTTATTGCCGACATTAGATCATGGTCTTAAAATCATGCTTAATTTAGATAGTGAATGTGCTAGAAAATGAAAGAACCGCAATTTAGTTTGATCGCTAAATTGCGGTTCTTTTTATAAGAATTTAATGATTAATAGTTTTTATAGAGAATGCGAATGGAATTTAAAATACAAATCATGGCTACACCAGTATCGGCAAAAATGGCTGCCCACATGGAAGCAAAGCCCATAAGACCGAGAACCATGATGAGTATTTTTATACCTAAGGCAAAGACTACATTTTGCCATGCTATGCGAATGGTATCACGAGAAATATTTATCGCTTGGAAAATAGAATGAACTTTAGAATTCATAAATACCACATCAGCAGCTTCAATAGCAGCATCAGCACCACTGCCCATAGCAGCACCAACATCAGCACCAGCGAGAATAGGAGCGTCGTTTATACCATCGCCGACAAAAAATACATTACCATGTTCTTGTCTGAGTGAGGATAATTTTTTCAATTTGTCTTCAGGTAAGAGTTTTGCATGAACTTTATCAATGCCTACTTCTTTAGCTACGGCATAAGCACTATGTTCATTATCACCTGTAAGCATAGCTGTAGTTAAACCTAATTTTTTCAATTTAGAAATAGTGGTTTTAGCATCATCTTTAATAGTATCACCGATGACGATAGAGCCAGCGTATTTATCATCTATGCCAATGAATATTTCTGTGCCATCGTTAATAGGTAAATCATCAGGTAAAGCAATATTAAATCGTTGCATTAAGCGTTTATTACCGCAATAAATTTTTTGCTTGTCGATAGTGCAGATTATACCTTCACCAGCAATTTCTTGATTATCAGTAGTAGCTTTTAAATTGAGTTGTTGTTTACTTGCTTCATTGATAATGCTGATAGCAATAGGATGAGAAGAAATTTTTTCACAACTAGCACAAAGAGCGAGCAGTTCTTCTTTTGTGTAATTATTTGCAGGATTTATGGTTTTAACTGTGAAATTACCATGAGTCAATGTACCTGTTTTATCCATGACGATAGTTTTTATATTTTTTAAAGCTTCTAAAGCTAGACCGCCTTTAAATAAAATTCCTTGTTTGGAACCGCTACCGATACCAGAGAAAAAGGCAAGTGGTACACTTAATACTAAAGCACAAGGGCAACTAATTACTAAAAAAGTCAAAGCGGTATAAATCCAATGTTCCCAATCACCTGTAATTAATGAAGGAATGACAGCTGTGACAAGGGCAACAGCAACAACAATTGGAGTATAAATTCTAGCAAAACGAGTGATGAATTTATCTATTTGAGGTTTGTTGGCAGCGGCATTTTCTACAGCTTGTAAAATGCGAGAAACCATTGATTCAGATAGAGGTTTTTCCACTTTCATTTTGATAGCACCAGAAATATTCAAACAGCCAGAGGTGAGGGAGCTATTAGGGGCAATTTTTATCGGTACAGGTTCACCAGTAACAGGTGATGTATCCAAACGACTTTCACCTTCAATGACAATGCCATCAACAGGAATTCTATCGCCAGCACGAACTAATAAAATATCGCCGACTTTGGCTTCACGAGCAGAGATAACAGAAATTTTATCACCTTGGAGTAGATTTACTGTTTCAGGTCGTAAGTCAACCGCGTCCATGATTTGACTGCGACTTTTTTCTGTAGCACGTTCTTCAAAATATTCGCCAATACGATAAAAGAGCATAACACCGACAGCTTCAGGATATTCTTTGATGGCAAATGCTCCTAAAGTAGCGATACTCATGAGGAAGTTTTCGTCAAAGACATTGCCATGAAATAAATTGGTGATGGCGGTTTTTAGTACATGGAAGCCTAAAATTAAATAAGCTACAATGTAAAGATAAAGTGTATATTGATCAGGCACAAGCGAGGTAAATTCGCCAATGATAAACAAAATGGCACCGAATACAATTTCAATAATATCAATGGTTTTTTCATCAAGAATTTTTTTCGTATTTTGATGAGATTTTGAAGAAACATCATCAGCATTTATGATTTTTATACCATTTTCAATGGAATTAGCTATTTTATTTATTTGAGGTAGAAGTGCGTCAGGATTTTGAGCTACTATTTTTAATTTTTTAGTAGCAAAAGTTAATTGAGCAGATTGGATTTCAGGTAATTCATTTAATTTTTTTTCTATTTTAGCACCACAGTTGGCACAATCTAAGTTTTCAATTAGATAGATTTTTTCTGCATAGTTAGAAGTAGAATTAGAAGTATTTTCTTCAAGTTGAGAGATTATGGTGCCAGGTTCAATTTTATCTGCTATTTTTTGAATAGTAGGTAATAATTCATCGGGATTTTTGGCTATTAGCGTTAATCGCTTAGTTAAAACGGAAATAGTAGCATTATCAACATCGGAAAGTTCGTTGATTTTTCGTTCAATTTTAGCAGCACAATTAGCACAATGGATATTTATTGTGTAAATTTTTTGCTTGTGATTATTATTATCAATAAATAAATTAGAAGTAGTAGCCATATGTACGCCTCTTTTCTAGAATTATCATTTTATACCCCATGGGGTATTATTTTTTACGTCTTTAGTATACCCTATGGGGTATATCTTGTCAATAATGAATATCAATAATAATAAATTTTATTTGACTAAATGTAAATTTTCGTTAGAATTGTTATAAATATTTTAATAGATTTTATAAAAAATAAGGAGATGCTTTTTATGAATGATAAAGAAAATATTTATTTTCGTTTAGCCCAAATAGATGATGCAGAAAAATTAGTAGAAATTTATGCTCCCTATGTAAAAAACACGAATATCACTTTTGAATATGAAGTGCCAACAGTTGACGAATTTAAACAGCGTATAACAAAAATAATGTCAAAATTTCCTTATATTGTAGCTTGTATTGGTGATGAAATAGTGGGTTATACATATGCTTCAACATTCAGAAGTCGTAGAGCTTATGATTGGTGTGTAGAAACTTCTATTTATATTAATGAAAAATATCAAGGCAAAAAAATAGGAGAGTTTTTATATACGAAATTAGAAGCAATTTTAAAATTGCAAAATATAACGAATTTAGTAGCAAGCATAACATATCCCAATCCGCAAAGTATAGCTTTTCATGAAAAATTTAATTATAAGAAGATAGCTCATTTCACAAAATGTGGTTATAAGCAAAATTGTTGGTACGATATGATTTTTATGGAAAAAATGATAAATGAGCATTTAGTTCCAGCCAAAGAAATTATTTATTTACCTGATTTAGATAAAAATTTAGTAGAAAAGATATTGCAGAAATGATAATTTGATTTGCAGTATTAAAAGATAATGCCTATAATATAAATATATTAAATTAAATAGAGATAGGTGCGTAAGCTTAATAAGGAAACTGGAAGAGCCAGTACGGTCCCGCCACTGTAAGGGGAGCTATTTTCAATTATGTCACTGAAATAATTTATTTTGGGAAGGCGAAAATTAGCGAGGAACCTAAGTCAGGAGACTTGCCTATTGGAAAAACACCGTGAAATTTATAGATGATATATTTTTCAGACTCACGAGAGATGGGCAGGTGGAGAATTTTTCGTAGAAATACGGGATAAGTCTATCTCCCTGCCCAAAGGGAGATTTTTTTATGCGTAAAGAAATGAAAAGTGGCTATACAACAGGTTCTTGTGCAGCTGCTGGTACAAAAGCTGCTATACTTGCTTTACAGGGAAATGTGGTTCAAGAAATTGAATTATACGCTTTAAGTGGAGAATTATTGCATATTCCCATTAAAAATGTAGAGCTTACATCAACTGGAGCAAAGGCAGAAGTCATAAAAGATGCTGGTGATGACCCAGATATCACACATGGAGCTTCTGTATTTACGGAAGTAAAAATAAATAAAGATGATGATAAAATCAATTTTTATGCTGGTTTAGGTATTGGAAAAGTTACAGAGGCAGGTTTGTCTATTCCGCCAGGAGAGCCGGCAATAAATCCAGGGCCACGAAAAATGATGACGAAAGTCGTTCGTGAATTGTTGCCAGAAGGTTATGGTTGTGATATTACTATTTCTATTCCTAAAGGAGTGGAACTAGCGAAGAAAACACTTAATCCTATATTAGGTATAGAAGGCGGTATTTCTGTAATTGGCACTACTGGCGTAGTGCGTCCAATGTCTGAAGAAGGCTTTAAAAATTCACTTACACCGCAGATTTCTGTAGCCAAAGCAAATGGATTTGATGATATTATTTTTGTTCCTGGAAAAATTGGTGAAAATATCGCTAGTAAATTAAATCTTCCAGCAAAAGCTATGGTGCAGACAAGTAATTTTATCGGTCATATGTTGGAATTTGCTGCTGATGAAGGAATAAAATCAGTGCTTTTATTTGGTCATTTAGGTAAATTAGTAAAAGTAGCTGGAGGAATTTTCTACACACATAGTAAAATAGCTGATGCTCGCTTGGAAATATTAGCTTCTTATGCTGCTCTTTTAGGTATGGATAAAAAAGGCGTAGAAGAAATTTTTAAAGTGAAGACAACAGAAGCAGCTATGCCAATCATTGAAAGATATGGATTGGTAGAAAAAGGTTTTTATGATTTATTAGCTAAAAGAGCTAGTCTTCGCAGTGAACAACATGTATTTAATGCTTTCAAAGTAGGAACTGTGATGGTTACTTTGAAAGGTGAAATTTTGGGCATGGACGATAATGCAAGAGAAATAGGTGGTAGATTAGGTTGGAACATAAAATAATTGTGGCTGGAATTGGTCCAGGGGCGAAAGAATATGTCATTCCTATGGCTATGCAAGCTATAAATGAAGCAAAAGTTTTAGTTGGAGGAACAAGAGCATTAAATGAATTTTCTCATCAAGGTCAAAAAACTTTTGCCATAAAAGCAGATATCACTGCTGTGATGGATTTTATAAAAGTAGAATTAAACGATAATGATGTAGTAGTAATGGTATCTGGCGATCCTGGATATTATTCTTTGTTAAGTGCTTTGCGTAAGAATTTTCCTTTAGAAAATATAAAAGTAATCCCAGGGCTAAGTTCTATGCAAACAGCTTTTGCCAAGATAGCACTTCCATGGCAAGAAGCTAGTCTACTTAGTTTTCATGGACGTGTACCGAGTGATGAAGACTTAAAATATTATCCAGGTCGCATAATCGGTATGCTTACAGATAATAAATTTAATTCTAATGCTATAGCCACATATTTGATAGCAAGAGGCTGGGATAAAAATGCGAGAGCATATATTTGTTCTAGACTTTCTTATCCTGATGAAAAGATAGTCAGCTTATCTTTAGATGAAGCACAGACAAAAGCATGTGCGAGTCATTGTGTGATGATAGTTGAAGGTTAATATAAAATTATAAATAGAAAGTTGGTGCATATTTGAATTTACCAGGAATAGCAGATGAAGAATTTATTCGCGATAAAGTGCCAATGACAAAAGAAGAAATTCGCATTTTGACGATGTGCAAGGCAAAAATTCGTCCTGACAATGTCATTTGGGATATTGGTGCTGGTACAGGCTCTTTATCTATTGAAGCGGCTTTACTTGCTCCTCAAGGAGAAGTTTATGCTATAGAGAAAAAAGATTTAGCTGTTGATTTATTACATCAAAATATTGCTAAATTTAAATTGGAAGATAAAGTTAAAGTCATTGCCACAGAAGCACCAAAAGGATTAGATGAATTGCCAAATTGTGATGTAGTATTTATCGGTGGCAGTGGCAAACATATGTTTGAGATTTTAGATATAATTGATAGCAAATTAAATGAAGGTGGACGCATTATCGTAAATGCGGTGACAATCCAGACAATATCTGAAATCACAACATATATGAAGCAAAAAGAAAATTACACTTATGAAGCAATTCAAGTACAAGTAAATCGTTTAAGACAAATCGGTTCATACGATATGTTCAATGCACAAAATCCAGTTTATATTGTTACTTGTAAAAAACTAAAATAAGTAAAATAAGATGAATTAGGGAGGATATTTTTTATGGTTTATATTATTGGTGCAGGCCCTGGGGATCCTGAACTTATTACAGTTAAAGGTCAAAGATTATTAAAAGAAGCAGATGTAATTATTTATGCTGGTTCTCTTGTAAATCCTGCATTATTAGATTATGCAAAAGCAGATTGTGAAATTTATAATAGTGCTTCTATGACTTTAGGCGAAGTTATTGAAACAATTACAGCAGCAGAACAAGAAGGCAAAATGACAGTTCGACTCCATACTGGTGACCCTGCAATTTATGGTGCTATTCAAGAACAGATGGACGAATTATCTCGTCGCAATATTGAATATACAGTAATTCCTGGTGTAAGTTCTTTCTTAGCTACAGCAGCAGCTTTAAAACAGGAATATACACTTCCTGAAATTTCTCAGACTGTAATCATCACACGCAATGAAGGTAGAACACCTGTTCCTGAAAAAGAAAAATTAAAATCTTTAGCAGCTCATCAAGCTACTATGTGTATTTTCTTGAGTGTGCATATGATTTCTGAAGTAGTAGAACAGTTGATTGAAGGTGGCTATGAACCATCTACACCTATTGCTATCGTGCAGAAAGCTTCTTGGCCTGAACAAAAAATTGTACGTGGAACACTTGAAACTATTGCCGATATTGTTAAAGAAAATAATATTTCTCGTACAGCTATGATTGTTGTAAGTAAATGTTTAGATACAGAATATGCAAAATCTCGTCTTTATGCACCAGAATTTAGTCATATGTATCGTCAAGGTACAGATAAAGCTTAATGAAATATGCAATTATTACTGTAACTAAAAATGGTGCTGATTTAGCTTGTAAATTGCAAAATACCTTGAAAACTTGTGATATCTATGTAAAAAAAGATAGATATGATATTAGTTTAACTGGTCATATATATGAGTATGACAAAATGAGTGAAGTGATAAAAAATATTTTTGCTGAGTATGAAGCAATTATATTTTTCACTTCGACAGGTATTGCCGTGCGAATGATAGCACCATTTATCGTGCATAAAGTCAAAGATCCAGCTGTAATAGTTTTAGATGAAAAAGCTAATTTTGCGATAAGTTTGTTATCTGGTCATTTGGGTGGAGCAAATGAACTTACGTTGAAGATTGCTGATATATTAAATGCTATGCCAGTTATTACTACAGCGACAGATACGAATAAAATAATTGCTCCTGATGTGGTGGCAAGAAAATATAATTTAGTGCCTTATCCTTTAGAACATATAAAAATAATTAATTCAGCATTAATTCAACAGCAAAAAGTTATTTATTATGTAGATAAAGATTTAGAGCAAAGTGAACAGATGATAATCGATTTGGCTAGAGATTTTAAGATTGAAGCTAAATTGATTGATGTAGAAGAACTTGATAGGCAAAATGATTTTTGCGTATTTATCACAGATAAACGACAAGTGCGAGAAAATATATTATTTTTAACGCAAAAACAATTGATAATTGGCGTTGGTTGTCGTAAAGATGTTGAATTAAATCTTGTGGAACAGGCAATAAATGAAGCAAAAAAAATGGCAGATTGTGAAGATTTAAAAATCAAAGCTTTAGTTTCTACAATCGTCAAGCAAAATGAAAAAGCTTTGTATCAATGGGCAGAAAAATATAAAGTAGAAACCCATTTTTATGATAATACAATCATGCAAAATGTGATTGATAAATATAAATTACCTGAATCTAATTTTGTGAAAAAACAAATTGGTATAGGAAATGTATGTCAAGCTGCTATATTGGCATATAATGAGAGGGCAAAAATAATTTTGCCGAAAACAAAATTTGAGAAAGTGACGGTGTCCTTAGCATGGGAATGATTAAAGTAATTGGAATTGGTCCAGGTGGTAAAGAGGATATGACTCCTCGTGCTTTAAATGCTATTTTAGAAGCTGATACAGTAGCAGGATATAACACATATATTAAATTGATTAAACATCTTTTAGATGGAAAAAATGTAATTGGCACAGGAATGATGCAAGAAGTTGACCGTTGCAAAATGGCTATTGAAGAAGCTGTAAAAGGTCATAATGTTGCAGTAGTTTCAAGTGGTGACTCTGGTGTATATGGTATGGCAGGTCTTGTCTTAGAATTATTATTGAAATTGCCAAAAGAAGAAAGACCACAAGTTCAGATTGTAGCAGGACTTTCTGCTGTAAATGCAGCCGCTGCTGTATTAGGTGCTCCACTTATGCATGATTTTGCAATCATCAGCCTAAGTGATTTATTGACTCCATGGGAATTGATTAAAAAACGTGCAGACCTTGCAGCTCAAGGCGATTTTGTAATTGGTTTATACAATCCAAAAAGCCATAAACGCGTACAGCATATCGAAGAAATTCGTGAAATCATGTTAAAATATAAAGACCCTAAAACTCCAGTTGGCATTGTAAATAGTGCAAGCCGTGAAAATGAAACAATGGTTATTTCTGATTTAGAAAACTTCACCAAAGAAGATATCAATATGTTTTCTATGGTAATCATTGGCAATAGCAAAACTTTTGCTAAAGAAGGCTTTATGATAACACCTAGAGGCTATGAAGTATGATTTTTGTAGCTTCAGGAACGCAAGATGGTAGAGGTCTTGTAGAATATTTATTAAAGCAAAATTATAAAGTCATGGCTTCTGTCGTTACTAATTATGGTAAGGAATTATTACCGAAAGATGAAAATTTAATCATCAATGACCATAAATTAGATGAAGACGCTATGAAGATTTGCTTAAAAGAAAATCAGATAAAAGTCTTTGTAGATGCTACGCACCCATATGCGGTGAATGTATCTAAAACAGCTATGCAGGTTTGTGGTGAATTAAATATACCTTATATTCGCTATGAAAGAGAAGTAACGCCAATACCTGCTTATAATAAACTTCATTTAGTGAAAACTTATGAAGAAGCATCTGACCTTGCTATGCAATTAGGTGAAAATATCTTTTTGACAACAGGTAGCAATCGTTTAGATTTATTTGCTAATGATAGTAAAAAATACAATAAGCATATTATAGCGAGAGTACTTCCTGCTATTGCTTCTCTGCAAATCTGTGAAAACTGTGGAATATCTCCCAAAGATATAGTAGCTGTGCAAGGGCCTTTTTCGGAAAGCTTGAATATAGCTTTATATGAAAAATACAATGCAGATGTTGTTGTGATGAAAAATAGTGGTACTTTAGGTGGCACAGAAACAAAATTGACAGCTGCAATTAAATTAGGTTTAGAAATTGTCATTATTGATAGACCTAGAATAGATTATAAAAATTTAACTCATGATTATGATTGTGTAGGCACATTTGTTGCCAAATATGAAAAATAGGAGGGATTTTGATGGATTTTATCAAAGACCCAATGGCGATAGAAGTTCGTAGTTTTGAAATTATCAAACCATATATTGAAAAATTAAATTTAAGCGAAGAAGAAACAAAAATTTATTCTCGTATTATTCACGCTTCTGGTGATGTAGATTATGCACCAATCATTCGCATTCATAAAGATGTAGTAGCTTCCATGAAAAAAGCTTTGCTTTCTGGTTGCAAAATCTATACTGATGTAGAAATGGTTCGCACTGGTATCAATAAACGCAAATTAGCCTCTTGGGGTGGCTCTGTAGAATGTAAGATTGCAGATCCTGAAATTGCCAAATATGCCAAAGAACATGGTATCACTCGTTCTATTGCTGCTATGCGTCATTTTGGCAAAGAATTAGATGGAGCAATCGTTGCTATTGGTAATGCACCAACAGCTTTATTTGAAGTTATCCGTTTAATGAATGAAGAAAATATTCGTCCAGCTGCTATTATCGGTACACCAGTTGGTTTTGTAGGAGCTGCTGAATCAAAAGATTTATTAATTGCTGAATCAAAAGTTCCATATATTACAGTAACAGGAACAAAAGGCGGTAGCCCAATTGCTGCTTCTTGCATTAATGCAGTAATGTATATCATTGATAATACACGCATTTAATAAGGTGATTTAATGATGAAAAAAGTAAATATTCCTCGTGTAGTTATTGCAGCCACTCAAAGTA
The DNA here is from genome assembly GCF_958438645.1 of uncultured Megamonas sp. Lineage (NCBI taxonomy): Bacteria > Bacillati > Bacillota > Negativicutes > Selenomonadales > Selenomonadaceae > Megamonas > uncultured Megamonas sp. The sequence continues at coordinate 61,790 of NZ_CAUBSM010000006.1, read as the reverse complement.
GTTCAGGTAAGACTACAGTCGTTACAGGAATACTTCGTGCATTAAAAAATAAAGGTTTAAAAGTACAACCGTATAAAGTTGGCCCTGATTATATTGATCCTAGTTATCATGGCATGGCGGCAGGAAGAAAAGGTCATAATCTTGATACATGGCTTGTTGATGAAAGCATGATAAATGATTTATTTGTGCAAGAATCAAAAGATGCCGATATAGCGATTATCGAAGGTGTTATGGGGCTTTATGATGGCGGAAAAAATGGTGTTAGTTCTACAGCACAATTAGCGAAAAAATTAAATGCACCTGTGATTTTAGTCATCAATGTGCAATCAATGGGAGATTCAGCCGCAGCTATAGCACTTGGTTTTAAATTATATGATAGTGATGTGAATTTAGCTGGTGTAATCGTAAATAAATTAGGTTCACCAACACATAAAGCTTTGATTGAAGAAGCTATGAAAAAAATAAATGTGCCTGTTTATGGTGCAATTTTCCGTGATGATAGTGTGCATATGCCAGAGCGTCATTTAGGTTTGACACCAGCTGGAGAAAATAATGCACGTGAAGTCATTGAAAAGATTTCTGAAAAAATTGCTCAAGAAGTGTATTTAGATGAAATCATTGAACTTGCTAAAACAGCACCAGCTATCGAAGTTGAAGAATTTGAAGCCGAAAATATCAAAAAAGATATAACCATAGGTATTGCACAAGATAAAGCTTTTTCTTTTTATTATCCAGCAAGTTTAGCTCAATTAGAAAATTTAGGGGCAAAGTTGAAATTTTTTAGTCCACTAGAAGATGAAACTATTCCTGATGATGTTGATGCTTTGATTTTTGGCGGAGGTTTTCCAGAAGTTTTTGCCCAAGAACTTATGCAAAATACTTCGATGATAAAATCCATACGTAAAGCTAATGAACGCAAAATGCCGATATATGCTGAATGCGGTGGCTTTATGTATTTAATGCAGGGAATTTATGATTTTGAGCAAAGATTTTATGAAATGGTGGGAATTATTCCTGCGAAAGCTCAAATGAATAAAAAATTGCAGACTGTGGGTTATGTGAAAGCAAAAATTCTGCAAAATAATATTTTAGGAAAACAAAATGATGAGATAAAAGGTCATGAATTTCATTTTTCAACGCAGATTGATACACAAGATGAAAGTTTTCCATGGGCATTTGAATTTACGAAAATGCGTAATAATATGAAATACAAAGCAGGATATGCTAAAGATAATATTGTAGGTTCATATTTGCATTTACATTTTTTAGGCTCAAAGCAAAATGCTAAATATTTTGTGGAACAAATAAGAGCTTATAAAAAATCACTAGAGATGGAGGAAAACTGATGACTAAACATATTATGTTACAAGGTACTTCTTCTCATGTAGGAAAAAGTATTTTAACTACAGCTTTATGCAGAATTTTTTATCAAGAAGGTATGTCTGTAGTGCCATTTAAAGCACAGAATATGGCACTAAATTCTTATGTAACTAAAGATGGCGATGAAATGGGTAGAGCTCAAGTAGCTCAAGCAGAAGCAGCAGGCCTTGAGCCATTTGTAGAGATGAACCCTGTATTATTGAAGCCAACAGGAAATGCTTGTTCACAAGTTATTTTAATGGGAAAAGCTGTAGGAAATATGTCTGCACGTGAATATCATAAGGGCTATTCATTAAAAGCTTTTGATACTGTAAAAGAAGCTATTCGCCGTTTAGAAGAACGCTTTGATATGATGGTAATTGAAGGTGCAGGCAGTCCAGCAGAAGTGAATTTAAAAGCAAATGATATCGTAAATATGCGTATTGCTAAATATTTAAATGCACCAGTATTGTTGATTGCTGATATTGACCGTGGCGGAGCATTGGCTTCCCTTGTGGGAACTTTAGAGCTTTTAGAGCCAGATGAAAGAGCTTTAGTAAAAGGACTCATCATCAATAAATTCCGTGGCGATGTAACTATTTTACAGCCTGCACTTGATTTCCTCGAAGAAAAAACAGGAAAACCAGTTTTAGGTGTAATTCCTTATTTACCTGATTTAGGTATTGAAGATGAAGACTCTGTATCTTTAGATGATAAAAAGACTCAAGCGAAAGATAAAGTAAATGCACCAATAAAAATTGCAGTAATTCAAACTCCTAAAATTTCTAATTTCACTGATTTTGATGCTTTGAGTAAAGAAGATGATGTAAATCTTTATTATGTAAAAGAAGGTCAAGATATCGGTGAAGCAGATTTAATTTTACTTCCAGGTAGCAAAAATACTACAGAAGATATGCTTTATTTGCGTGATAGTGGTATGGAAAAAGCTTTAAATGAAGCTCATGAAAAAAACATTCCTATCATTGGCATCTGTGGTGGCTATCAAATGCTTGGTGAAAAAATCAGTGACCCATTGCATACTGAATCAGATAATGATAGCGTAAAAGGACTTGGCTTCTTGCCAATGGAAACTACTTTTGTAGAGAAAAAACTCACTTCACAAGTTGAAGCAAAATGTCTTTCTTGGGAATTTTTAGGTGAAAAATTATCTATAGATGATTTATTTGGCTATGAAATTCATATGGGAACTACTAAATTTACAAAAGAAGCAAATCATCCATTCATGATCACAAAACGTGCTGATAAAGATGTGCAGGTGGCAGAAGGTATGATAAATCAAGAACAAAATGTCATGGGTGCATATATTCATGGTATTTTTGATAATGATAAATATCGCCGTAGTCTGATCAATATATTGCGTAAACGCAAAGGATTAGAAGCATTACCTGTAAGTACAAATTATGCAGCAGCGAAACAAGCAGCATTTAATCGTTTAGCAGATACTGTTCGTCAAAATATGAATATGGAAAAATTAAGAGAAATCTTACAAGACGCATAAAAAAATGCACCTTAAGACTTAATAGAGTTTTAGGGTGCATTTTTATTTGATAATTAGTTACTTTACAGTTTTTTTGAGTAGTTATATTATAAAAGTAATGAGAAAATAATACTTAGAAAGGCGATGGATTTATCATGGATCAAAAAGTATTAGATTATGTTGTAGAAAAAACACATGAATTAATGAATGCTCCTTCTTGTAGCAAAGAAGCAAAACAAGCAGCACAAAATTGGCTTGATGCTATTGGCACAGATAATCAATTAGCAGAAACTAAAAAATATATAGCAGAGCTTGAAGCTGATATTATGCCGATTGATGGATTGATTGCTTTTGCTAATTCTGAAATGGGTGTTAAAGTTTTTGGTGAAGAAATGGCAAAAAATGTATTAGTTCATGCTCAAGATATTAAGGCAAAAGGTGCCAAATATTGCGATTGCCCAGCATGCAAAGCTGTAGCAGATATTTTAGCGAAAAAAGAACAAATGCTCTAATAATAAAAATGGCGATTGATGAAAATCAATCGCTTTTTTTATGATAGTCTAGAAAAATGGTCAATGGCTTTAGCAAATTCTTCAACTGTTTTTTCTGCATCACCATGTTGAATACCATCGATTACACAGTGTTTTAAATGCCCTTCTAAAATTACTTTGCCAACACTATGTAGAGCGGATTTTGCAGCATTTACTTGCATTAAAACATTTTCACAAGGAATAGTTTCATCATCAATCATTCTATCTATGGCATTCAATTGCCCAATAATTTTTTTTATACGGCGATGGAGTTTTTCTGTTTCCATACATTGTTTCATAAAATAATCCCCTTTTGATTATATTAATATAATTATTATAACATGAAGTCAAGATTAAATATTTATTGGATTGTACATTTTTATTTGCTATAATTTAAATTAAATATTAATTGAGAAAAGTTTTCAAATAAATAGCAAAGGAATAAATTTATGTTAAAAGATTATAGTAAAAAACATTCGGCAAGTGAAAGAGCTAGAGAAATTCTTCGTTATATTGGACCAGGACTCTTAATCACAGTAGGCTTTATTGATCCTGGTAATTGGGCTTCAAATTTAGCAGCTGGTGCAGATTTTGGCTATTTATTATTGTGGATGGTAACACTTTCGACAATAATGCTTATTTTACTTCAACATAATGCTGCTCATTTAGGTATTGTAACGGGACTTTGTCTTTCAGAAGCGGCAACAAAATATTTGCCGAAATATCTTTCACGTCCAATATTAGCGACGGCGATGATGGCTTCTATCGCCACGGCTTTAGCAGAGATTTTAGGTGGAGCTATAGCACTTAATTTATTATTCAATATACCACTCGTTTTAGGTGCTATAATTACAGCTGTTTTTTGTGCCATATTATTAAAAACAAATTCTTATCCTAAAATGGAAAAAATTATCATTGCATTTGTATCAATTATAGGTTTTTCTTTTTTGCTTGAATTAAATATGGTGCCGATTGAATGGACAAGTGCAGTAAAAGGATGGATAACGCCATCTTTTCCTGATGGTTCAATTATAATTATCATGAGTGTATTGGGGGCAGTGGTTATGCCTCATAATTTGTTTTTGCATTCAGAAGTAATACAATCGCGTCAATGGAATTTACAAGATGAAAAAATCATAAGACGACAATTAAAATATGAGTTTTTAGATACTTTATTTTCTATGGGGCTTGGTTGGGCTATAAATAGTGCCATGATTATTATTGCGGCCAGTGTATTTTTTTCACATAATTTACAAGTAGATGATTTAGTGCAAGCTACAGAATTATTAAGACCGATTTTAGGGAATAGTGCAGCTTTGATTTTTGCTATAGCTTTGTTGTTTGCAGGGATATCTTCAACAGCGACTTGTGGTATAGCAGGAGGTAGTATTTTTTCTGGTATTTTTGGTGAAGATTATAATATTAAAGATTATCATTCATGGCATGGTGTATTGATAACTTATGGTTTAGCTATATTAGTTATCATATTCATTCAAGACCCATTTGAAGGTTTGATTTATTCTCAGATGTTTCTAAGCATACAATTACCGATTACTATATTTTTGTTGATATATTTAACATCAAGTAAAAAAATAATGGGGAAATTTGTGAATGGATTATATCAAAAAATTATTTTAATTGTTGTTGGCATAATTGTAACTTGTTTAAATTTAATTTTATTATGGGAAATTTTTTATAAATAAGTGATAAAATAGATGTATAATTTTAGTAATCCATTTTTTTATAAATAATAAAAGGATATATTGATGGATTTTTAGAATATTATTTAGTAGAATATATATTATTCACTTAGAATATTGGAGTGGTTTTTATGACAGGAAATAGAGAAGTAATTACAGGTAATGATTTTAAAAGAATGATTGCAGGTGCATATAGTGCTTTTTTATTAGAATATGAAAATATTAATGCTTTGAATTCAGAATCTTTAATGGATGAAAAAGCTGGTACACATATTTTACGTACAATAGGTGCGGCTGCAATGTCATTACGTGATTTACAAGCGGATAGTATTGGCGGTGTATCAAAACGTGTAGGTAGTGCAGCTATTTTAGGAGCACATGGAAATGCTGGTGTATTGATTTCTCAGATTTTACGCGGTATTGCCAAGGGTTTAGCTGGAAAATATGATGCTTCATCTTCTGTTTTTGGAAAATCTTTCCAATATGGTATTTTATATGCTCAACGTGCTGTAAATGATGAAGTAGAACGTCCTTTAATTATTACAGCAAAAGCCGTAGCTAAAGGTGCCTATAATGCAGTTCGTGCTAATTTGCCAATTGCTGAAATTTTGACAGAAGCTATTAAAGCAGGTGGTGTTGCTCTTGGTCAAGCAGAAAAGAAAAATGGCTTTGTAGATGCAGGGGCTAAAGCTTTAGTTGTATTTTTACAGGGTTGTAGAGCTGGCTTAGATGGAAATTATGTATCACCAATATTATTATTTTCTTCTGGGTTTAAAAAATCTCATGATGTACCAAATCCTAAACATGATATCGTTTATACATATGCAGTATCATTTGGTTTGGAAAAATGTCGTGCTAGTATAGATGATTTAGAAAAAATGTTAAATCCATTGGGTAAAGTAGTGGTAGTTAAGGCTTTTGATGATAAAATAACTGTATATTTACATACAGATTGTCCAGGTTTTGTACTTGAACAAGCTGTAGATTGGGGTAAGATAGAAGATATTAAAATTCAAAATTTAGCAATGCCACATGATTTAAAAAATGTAGATAAAACTATTATGGATACTGCTATTTTAACAGTAGCTGATGATGAAAAGACAGCACAGATTCTGGAAAAATTAGGAGCTATAGCAGTCATCACTCAAGATAAAGTAAGTGGTCCATCTGTTGGTGATTTAATAAATTTAATCCATGGAGATATTGCTCAAAATTATATTATTCTGTCTAATAATAAAGCAAGTTCTTTGGTTATGGCACAAGTGAAACGTTTATTAAAGAATAATATAGAAATTATTTATACTAATAATATAGAAGAGCAAGTAAAGGCATTAAAAGTTTTTGATGTAAATAATACTTTAAAAGTAAATTTGCAAAATATGCGTGATGCTATTTAAATATGATTTTATGTAAGATATAAAAGAAAATAATATAAATAAAAATGAAGGGATGGTGGGAATAGGTGGAGATTGCAAAGCGGTATTATATATTGAGTTATAAAGTGCTGATATTAGCAATTATTTGTTGTTTTATAAATGTAAATGCACAAGCAGCACCAATATTGAAATTAAATTCTCATGGACATGATGTAATTGTTTTACAGCAAAACCTCATTCGTATGAATTATGATTTGAGTAAAATTAGTGGAAATTATGATAAGGAAACGCAAGAGGCAGTAAAAGCATTCCAAAAAGATCATAAGATAAAAGCGACGGGTATTGTAAATCGTGAGACATGGTGGGCTATTAAGGGTGGAAGACAAACAGCTATAGTTAATTCGCAATCGTCTACGAATACAAATATTATTTTAGATAACTTATCATCTGTACCATATGGTAGACAATTTTTATCTAAAAAAGAAGTTCCAGGTATTATAGCAACAGCGAAAGATTATGTTGGTGTTCCTTATGTTTTTGGTGGTAATACACCGGCAGGATTTGATTGCTCGGGTTATTTAGAATATGTTTTTGCTAAACATGGAATTCGTATACCACGTACGGCAGATGAACAATATAAATTAGGCAGACTTGTAGAACAAGATGATTTAGAAGCTGGAGATTTAGTATTTTTTACTACGTATGAACCAGGAGCATCGCATTGTGGTATATATTTAGGTAACGGAAATTTTATACATGCTTCAACAAGTAGAGGTATTCGTGTAGATAACTTGGATAATGCATATTGGGCAGCTCGATATTATGGTGGTAAACATATAGTAAAATAAAGAAAACAGCAGGTTTTTCCTGCTGTTTTTTCTAAATAAAAAATAAAGTGAAAAAAATTTCATTGTTGAAGAATTTTGAGTGATAGAAATGATTTATAAATATAATATGAGCAGAAAGGTAATTGACAATGAAACGCATCGAGAAAGTTTTTGAATATTTGCAAGAAGTAGCCAAAAATCAAGAAAATGAAAAAGGTTTAACAGCAACTGCTATTGCGGACAATTTAGGAATTTTACGCAGTAATGTGAGTAGAGAATTAAATAGATTATATAGAATGGGTAAAATTACTAAAATAGCAGGTAGACCTGTTTTATATAAAATAAATAATGAAAATATTGATGATAAGATAGGTATAAAAACGCTTACTAAATTAAATAAAATAGAAAAATCAGCTTTTAGCGATTTAATTGGTGCGGAAGATAGTTTAAAAACACAGGTAGAGCAAGCTAAGGCGGCTGTTATTTATCCTCCAAATGGATTACATACTTTGATTGTTGGTCAAACTGGTGTTGGTAAAACTCTTTTAGCACATATGATGTTTGAATATGGCAAAGAAGTTGGTCGTTTTGCCACAAATGCTCCTTTTGTAACTTTTAATTGTGCAGATTATTATAATAATCCGCAATTATTAATATCGCATATTTTTGGGCATATAAAAGGGGCTTTTACTGGGGCAGATAAATCTGTTCCAGGTCTTATAGAGTCAGCCAATGAAGGTATTTTATTTTTAGATGAAATCCATAGACTTCCACCAGAAGGTCAAGAAATGATTTTTTATTTTATGGATACAGGCACATTTAATCGTTTGGGTGAAACAAAAAGAGAGAGAACAGCTAGTGTGTTAATCATTGGAGCAACTACAGAAAATCCTGATTCAGTATTGACTAAGACTTTTAAAAGACGTATCCCTAATATAATATCTATACCACCACTGGCAGATCGTTCATTAAAAGAAAAATTAGAAATAATGACTGTGTTATTTACGGAAGAATCACGAAGTATTAAAAGACCAGTAAAAGTTTCCTCAGATGCGATAAAAGCTATTATTGGTAGTATTGGTAATGGCAATGTAGGTCAATTAAAATCTAATATTCGTCTTTTATGTGCACAAGCTTTTTTAAATGGCATAAAAACAGATGGTCATATAGAGATAAATTATCAAATGTTACCAGCTAATATAAAATCAGGGATTTTGCCGATGAGTCAAACTCGTGAAGATATAGCTTTAATAGGTCGTTATATTGAAAAGGGATTATATGTGACGCCATCTAGTAAGAGTAAATTGCCGCGAGAAAGCGAAGATGAACCATTTAATTTATATCAAATGGTAGAAAATAAAGTTAATATGCTTAAACGAGAAGGCATAGCAGAAGAATTAATTCAACAAATAGTTGTAGCTGATGTAAATACGTATGTAAAAACTTTTTATAATCAAAAAAATGATGTATCTTTATCTGTTTATGATAGATTATTGAAGATTATTGATGCAGATATGGTGGAATTTGCTCAGCAAGTAGTGTCTTTAGTTGAACGTTATATAAAATTAGTGTCAAGAGAACGTTTTTTATATGCGTTTGGTTTACATTTAAGTTCTTTATTCAATCGCATAAAAGGAAAGCAAAACTTGCATAATGCTTTGGAAGGTACGATTGACACTAATTCTATAGAATTTAAATTAGCGACAAAAATAAAATTGATGATTGAAGAAAAATATAAAGTATCTGTGTCAAAATCTGAAACAGAATATTTTGCCATGTTATTACAATCTTTAAAACAAGAAGATAAATCGCAAAAAATAGTAATAGCAGTAGCAATGCATGGAGAATATACAGCAAGTTCTATGGTGAATGTAGCACGAAAATTATTTAGTGCTAATAAAGCTCCACTACTGGCTTTTGATATGCCTTTAGAGTGTCGACCTGAGGATATGTTGAATCAGATTGTTGAGCAATTACAAAATATTAATTGCCAAGAAGGTGTATTATTGTTGGCGGATATGGGTTCTTTATGTAGTTTTGGGCCTATATTAGAAGAAAGATTGGGTGTGCCAGTTAGGACTTTAGGCATGGTTACGACACCATTTGTATTAGAAGCGATGAGAAAAGCAGATATCGCGGGCATTAGTTTAAATGCAATATATGATTCAATGAAAAATTTTAATGGATATGAACATAACACACTATCAATTGATGACACAAATGATAGACAAAAAGCTGTAGTAACAATCTGTAGTACAGGAAAGGGAACAGCAGAAAAATTACAAAATTTAGTGATAGATATCTTGATCGATGCTTCGATGAATCATATAAAAGTAATTCCTATAGGGCTTGTAGATATGCATAAACGCTTAACTGAAATAGGACATAAATATCAAATTATTGCTGTTGTAGGTATAAAAAATCCTCATATAGATGCACCATTTATACCTATTGAACAGATAATAAGTGGACAAGGCGATATTATTTTGCGTGAAATTGTTGGTGCAAAGGATATTGTAAAAAAAGATGAAACAAATATTGTATTAAAGCGTTTTTGTGAAGATGGATTGCAAGAAATGTTATTGTATTTAAATCCTAGTAAGATAATTGATATTTTGCTTAAATTTATTAATGCATTAGAAGAAAAATTGAAGTTAACATGGGATAATCCTCAAAAATTGCGTTTAATAATACACATAGGTTGTGCATTAGAGCGAATGGTAATTCACAATGGTCTTAAATTTAATGAAAAAAATATAAAAAATGTCGATATAAAAAAATTGGAGATTGTAGAAGAGGCAGCAAAAATCTTTGATGAGACATTACAAATAAAATTAACAAAAGATGAATTGTATTATATTGTAACGATGATTTAAAAAAATAGTGTGTTCAAAAAAGTCTGTGTCAAATTGATTTTGACACAGACTTTTTGATTTAGTGTCAAAATGTAATTGACACAGTTTAGTAAAATGAAGAAGAGTGTCAATTTTTAGACAATACGCATAATTATTAAAAGAAAAGTCCTTATGGTTCTAATAAAATTTTTGACACTAAAACTTGGCACGCCATTTGCATATAATATATAACAAGAAGAATTTTGAAAGGGGAAATAAAAATGTTAGGTATTATTGTTGGTACTCATGGTCATTTAGCAGAAGAATTAGTGAATACTTGTGCAATGATTTGTGGTCAACCAGATAATTTAAAAACAGTAACATTAGTACCAGGGGAAGGTCCAGAAGATTTAATGGCTAAATATAATAAAGCCATGGAAGAAATGGATACAACAAATGGAGTAATTATTTTAAATGATTTATTTGGTGGTAGCCCTTACAATGCCGCATGCCGAGTAGCTATGGAAAATGATAAATGTGGTATTGTAACAGGCGTTAGCTTACCAATGCTTGTAGAAGTTATTAATTATCGTTTATGTAATGGTGATAATGCTAATATACAAGATGCTATGGAAAAAGCAATAGAAGCTAGTGCGGCTGGAGCTCAAAAATTCCATAAAAGTCAAGTAGAAAGCGAAACAGATGATGAAGGAGACGATTTATAATGAAAATTGTATTAGCTAGAATTGATGACCGTTTAATCCATGGACAAGTAGCAACAGTATGGGCAAAAGTTACAGGTTGCGAACGTATTATTGTATGTGATGATGATGTAGCAGCAGATACTATTCGTGCTACTCTTTTAAAACAAGTAGCTCCTCCAGGTATCAAATCCAGTGTTGTTAGCGTAGATAAAGCTATCCGCGTATATAATAATCCTAAATATGAAAATGATAAATGTTTATTGCTCTTCACAAATCCTACAAGTGTATTGCGTATGGTTGAAGGCGGCGTAGATATTAAATCTGTAAACGTTGGTGGCATGAGCTTTAAAGAAGGCAAACGTCAGATTACAAATGCTGTTTCTGTAGATGATAAAGATGTAGAATCCTTCAAAAAATTAAGTGAAAAAGGTATTGAAATCGAATTTAGAAAAGTAGATACAGATAAACGCGTTAATTTAATGGAAATTATTAAATAATTAAATGAAAAGATTAACAGCTATTAACCTCAATAGCTGTTAATCTAATCTTATGAACGGAGGTTTTTTTTATGGAACTCAGTGGAGTACAACTTATAGCTATTTTTATAGTTTCAGCAATAGCTGGTATGGGCAGTGTTCTAGATGAATTTCAGACTCATCGTCCATTGATAGCATGTACATTAGTTGGTGCAATTTTAGGTGATATGACAACAGGCATTATAATTGGTGGTACTTTGGAAATGATTGCACTTGGCTGGATGAATATCGGTGCAGCTATGGCACCAGATGCAGCACTTGCTTCAGTTATTTCCACAATCCTTGTAATTGCAGGTCATCAAAGTATTGGTGCAGGTATTGCTATTGCAATGCCACTTGCAGCAGCAGGTCAAGTATTAACTATTATCTGCCGTACAATAACAGTATTTTTCCAACATAAAGCTGATGGTTTTGCTCAAGAAGGTAATTTAAGAGGTATTGATATTTGCCATTTAGGTGCATTATTACTTCAAGCTTTACGTGTAGCTATTCCATCTTTACTTGTAGCTATGTACATTGGTACAGATGCTGTTCAAGGTTTATTAAATGCAATTCCTCCAGTAATCACAGGTGGTCTTCAAGTTGCTGGTGGTTTCATCGTTGTAGTTGGTTATGCAATGGTTATCAATATGATGAATGCTGGATACTTAATGCCATTCTTCTTCCTCGGCTTTGTTACAGCAGCATTTACAGATTTTAACTTAGTTGCATTTGGTGTAATTGGTCTTGTTTGTGCTATTGTTTACATTCAACTTAGTCCTAAATATCATCAGGTGGCAGCTCCAGCAGCAGCAACTGGTTCTGGTAGTGCTAAGAGCGATTTAGATGATGATCTTGATGATGAATTAGACTAAGAGGAGGTTGAAGACTATGAAAAAATTAAGTTCAAATGATTTATTCTGGACCTTTATTCGTTCGAATTTCCTTCAAGGTTCATGGAATATGGAACGTATGCAAGCACTTGGTTTTTGCTTTGGTATGGTTCCTATTATTAAAAAATTATATGAAGGCGAAGAAAGAAAACAAGCTATTAAAAGACATCTAGAATTTTATAATACACAGCCATTTGTTACAGCTCCAATCATTGGTGTAGTAGCAGCTATGGAAGAACAAAAAGCTAACGGTAAAGATATTCAAGATGGTGTTATCAACGGTATTAAAGTAGGTATGATGGGACCTCTTGCTGGTGTTGGTGACCCAATATTCTGGGGTACACTTCGTCCTATCTGTGCAGCTCTTGGTGCTTCTTTAGCTATGGGCGGTAGCTTACTTGGTCCTATTTTATTCTTTGTATTATTCAATGTAGTACGTTTACTTATTCGTTGGTATGGTATTAAATACGGTTACACTAAAGGTACTGATATTATTCAGGATGTAGCTGGAAATACTCTTCAAAAAATTACAGAAGGTGCTTCTATTTTAGGTTTGTTTGTCATGGGGGCACTGGTAAATAAATGGACAACAGTCAATATTCCAGTAGTTATTTCAGAAGTAACTATGCAAGATGGTAGCGTAGTTACAACTACTATTCAATCTATTTTAGATCAATTGATGCCAGGTCTTGTACCACTCTTATTGACTTTTGCATGTATGAAATTAATGAAGAAAAAAGTCAATGCGATTTGGATCATTTTTGGTTTATTCGCTGTAGGTATTATCGGTTATGGCTTAGGCATTCTTAAATAAGTTCCCCGACCAAAATTAATATAAAAAAATGGTGCTGATAAATTTTATCAGCACCATTTTTATTTATGGTTGTTTATAAAAATATTAAAAAGGATATATTGAATTATTTATGGAAAATATTTAATGTAGGAAGTTTACCAATTAAATTTAATTCAAAAGCATATTGATAAAATAAAGATAAAGCCTGTATTTGTTCTTTTTGTAATTTCCATTGAATTACATGAAGATATTCTTCTAATTGAGAAAAAGAAAATGGTTTATCTATAGCAATTTCATTGATAGCTTGAGTGAGATTATTAAAACCATCAGTGAAACCATTTTGAATGTATTGTTGAATATGCATAGTTTCTAAAGGATATTTTTGAGCGAAATCTTGGCGGACAACCCATACAGCATATACCATACAAAGATTAGTTAATTCTTTCCATTGATTGCCCATATCATAATAATATAGTTCTTTATTTTGATGATATTTTAAGTAAAGGGCATCATCACCAATGAATAATGAAGCTGTAGCATCTTTATCTGGAATTGGATTTTGGGGAGAAACTTTAGCAATGGTATAATTAGGTGTAGCATAATATCTTTTATTCATGATGATTTTTAAAAGACAATGAGATGTCGCTGATTGTGATGTTAGTAAAATTTTATCATTAGTAATTTCATCAATCGGTTTTTTGCTGACTAAAAAAATACTTTGAACATCGCCATTTGCCATGATACTGATATCAGGTAAAATCATTAATTTATCAAAGTTTCGGGCATAAATTATGGAAGATACAGGACTGATATCTAATTTGTTTTGCATGATTGCTTGATTTAAATTAGCAGGGACATCTTTGAATAAATTAAATTTATCACTAGGTTTTTTGGTAAATGTATAGGTTAAGGGAAGACAATTTAAATAATTTATATGACCAACGTTTGGTTTAAGCATGTAGATACCTCTTTTATTGAATTATGAAAATAAAAATATTATATTAAAATGTTGTAAAATATAGGATAATATAATATACTATTATATTATTTTGACAAAAGAAAAACAATAAAGCTTATTTTTTATATTATATATTATATGATTAGATAAATGGAGTATATTGATAGATATGATTTTTTTATAGATATATATACACAGTGAGCAGATTATATGTTAAAATTAATCTGTATATTTAGGCTATTTATAAGTTATTTAATTAAATAATATTATAATATTCATACTAGATTTGGGGAGGAAGTATTGTATATGACAAGAATTAAAGATGCAGTTGAACATATAGCCAAAGCTATAATTGCCCAAAAAGATTATTTAAATATGTTAGATAAAGCTATTGGTGATGGCGACCATGGCAATAATATGGCTATTGGATTTAAAGCTGCTTTAGAAGAAATTGATAATATGAATGATGATGGCAATCCAGCAAAAGTTTTTAAAGCTATTGGCACAGCTTTTTCTGAAAATGTAGGTGGTGCAGCTGGTCCATTGTATGCAGCAGCATTTAATCGTGCAGCTAAAGCTTGTGATGAAAATACATCTTTTACAGTAGATTCTGTAATTAAAGTTTTAGGTGAAGCTATTGAGGCTATCAAAAAACGTGGTCGTGTAGAACCAGGTGAAAAAACAATGTTAGATGTTTTAATTCCTGTACATACAGCTTTTGTAAAAGGAAAGGAAAAAGATTTAACATTATTCCAATGTTTAGGTGAAGCATCAAGAGCAGCTAAGGAAGGTGCTGATTATACACGTACTATTTCTGCAAGCAAAGGTCGTGCAAGTTATTTAGGTATCAGAAGTATTGGCCATCAAGACCCAGGTGCGACATCTTCAATTATTATGGTTAGAGAATTATATAACTTTTTTCAACGTTAATAAATTGTTGATAGTTCATAAGTGTCTACTATGAAATTATATAGTAGACACTTATTTTTTACTGAAAAAAATATAAAAAAAAAATAATCTGATTATTGCAATAAAATGAGCATTATGTTATAATAAAGGCAGAAAGAAAAGCTATAGTGCTTAGAACTTCTTCAGAGTTTTATTAAAAACGAAAAGAATGTGATTATCTAAAATGTAATTTATGGAGAATGAGCAATATAATTATTGTACAGAGGAACTAGAAAATTACTTTGGTATAAGAAACATTCGAAGGGAGTGAGGGTTATAGCGTATTTGCAAAAAGGCTTTAATGAAAGTTGCACTTAGATATCTCGTGCTGTTGAAGAAAGCAAGTTTGTAAAGAAAAACTAGATTTTATAGGTAGTAAGGCATTGCTAGTTAAAGTCTAAATTGATTTATAAGGGTGCACAAAAAGTAACGTTACAAAATTCATAATTTAATTTATCAAAAGTGTATAATACGTATTAGGTGTATTTTAAGTTAGTTAGGGTATAAAGAAAATGTAAAATGGTGTATTTGGAATTAAATGCATATTACACATGTTAGCTGACTGATAAATACAGCAAAGACTTCTAACTTAAGGGAAGATTTGCAAAAAAAAATTAAATAGTGAGGTAATTTGATGTATACACAGTATACTAGATAAAAGGCGATTAGCATGAAGATATGTTAATCGTCTTTTATTTTATTAGGATAAATAAAAAATAAGCATAAAATAAATTTTTATTTTATGCTTATTTAATTAAGTGAAATATTTTATTTTAAACGATATAAATGTTTTTTCTTGCTTAGATATTTAATAGGAGGATTAGTAGATAAAGTTTCTTTTTTTAACGATTTAGTAGTTTTATTATTATGACGGTCTACGCTTAATACTAAGCCAATACTAATCATATTTAAAATTAATGAAGTACCACCATAACTGATAAATGGTAATGGCACACCAACAACGGGAACAAGACCTATAACCATAGCCATATTACCAGTAGCTTGTCCAACAATCAATAAAGTAATGCCGCATACGAGCATTTTACCAAAATTATCTTTAGTGCGTAGAGCAATTTTTATACAATAATAAGCAAGTGCTATTAAGAATAGAAATACGATCAATGTACCTATAAATCCTAATTCCTGACATAATACGGCAAAAGCAAAGTCGGTATGAGATTCTGGAAGATATGAATATTTACTAAAACCATGTCCAAGTCCCATACCAGAGATTTTTCCTGAGCCAATAGCCAAAATGGATTGTACGATTTGATAGCCATCTTCTTGAGCCCTTGACCAAGGGTCATACCAACTTTTAATACGATCTAAACGATATGGTTGGAATGTAGCTAGAAGTATAAATAAAATAATACCTATGCCACACGTTATACCAATCCATTTTTTGGATAAACCAGCAATAAAATACATGATGGTTGGAATACCGATGATGATAAGTGCTGTCCCCATATCTGGTTGAGCTTCAACAAAACCAGCAATTATTAAACATAAAAGAAAGATGATGTTTTTTTGAGGATTTATAGTGATGGGAATTTGTTTGTTTAAACATTGTCCTAAATAAGAGGCACTGATGATAATAGTTACTATTTTGGCAATTTCAGAAGGCTGGAATTGCATAAATCCTAGGGGAAGCCAACGTTTTGATCCATTTACGGTAATACCAAATAGCAATACTGCACTTAAAGATAAAATGGTTAGTATTACTAAAAGTAAAGAATAATTTTGTAATCGTTTGTAATTAAATCTAGATGTTATGGCAAAAGCTATAAAACCAATTAAAAGACTTATTAAATGACGAATTAAAAAGAAATAGGGATTTTCAAAATTGGTATAAGCTGTTATTGAACTAGCACTACAAATATTTATAGTACCTATGATAATCAGGATAAACATGATACAGGTGATAGCTTCCATATCATTTATCCAAAATTTTTGTTTAGTCAGCATTATTTTTTATCCTGTTTAGTAAAAGTTACCTCACAGCGATTGATTTTTTCACCGAAACCGCTAAATTTACGTTCATATTCTGTCATGATATTATCAGCTTGATATTCGCTATTATGAAGGTCAAAAGTAAGTGCATTTACTTTTAAATTAGCGAGTTCAAATTGTTCTAATGAAAAATCAAATAGAGGTCTATTATCAGTCTTAAAGAATAATTCCCCATTATCTTTTAATAATTTACGATATTTTTCTAAAAATCCTACATAAGTTAAACGTCTTTTAGCATGACGAGCTTTTGGCCATGGATCGCAAAAATTGATGTAAAAGCGATCAACTTCATCTTCGGCAAAAATATTTTCAATTTGTTCAATATTAAATACCATTAGGCGAACATTAGTTAAGCCAAGTTCTTTTACTTTTTTAGCAGCATAATATAAGACATCTTGTTGAAGTTCTATGCCAATAAAATTTACATCTGGGTGAAGGGCGGCTGTTTTACTGATAAAATCACCTTTACCAGTGCCGAGTTCTACATAAAGAGGTGCTTGACGATTAAATACTTCATGCCAATGACCTTTTATTTCTTCGGAAGGGCTTTGTCCTTTAGTATATACAAAATCTTTAAAATCTAAAATAGCTTCATCAATCCAAGGTTTTCTTCGTAAACGCAAAATAATTCTCCTTTTTGTTAATATATTCAAAGAATATTTTATCACAAAAGATTTATAAATACATGATTTTTAATTAAAAAGCTTCTGCTCTTTTTTATAATTAAGAACAGAAGCTTTTAGAAGATAAATTTAAAATAAAAGGTGACTTTCAACGATCATACGGATACCCAATAAGAATAGAGAAATGCAAAGAAGTAAAATTATACTGCGAGGTTTTGTTTTTTTAGATAATCTAGCTCCGATTTGTGCTCCGAAAATAGCACCAATACCGACAGCAAGAGCAGGTATCCAAACAATATGATTTAAGAAAATATGAGAAGTGACACCCATAAATGATGATACGGCTAATACAAAATGAGATGTGGCAGTTGCCATATGTGGAGGAAAGGCAAGTGCATAGATCATCACTGGAACATGGATAATGCCACCACCAATACCGAAAATACTAGAAATAAAACCGACAAACATACTTAAGATGATACCAATTTTTTTGCGGGCAATAAATAAATTTTCATCAAATTTTAAAGCAATCGCTTTTTTATTGGAAGAGTTCCAATACATTATAGCAGCGATAATTAAGATGAAAATACCATAACTCAAACTAAATGTTGGGCCTGTAAAATAATCACTGACGAGACTACCTAAAATAGCTCCTGGTAATGTAGCAATAGCAAAAGGAATTGCGGCTTTAAAATAAACACGATGTTGTCGTATATAAGCATATGTTCCCGAAAGTGCATTTAAAAATACACCAAATAATGAAGTACCGATAATTTCAGGAGCGGAATGAAAAATAGAAGGAGTTAAAGCAAATGTAAAAAGTGGTATCATGATTAAACCACCACCGATACCGATTAAAGTACCAAATGTACCAACACCGATACCAACGACAAATAAGACAAGTATTTCAATCATAAAAAAACCTTACTTTCATGTTTTATAATTTATTATATTTTATTCAATGAATCCAAAATGTTTAGCAACTAATTCGTAGGCAGGCACAGAAATATTTTTAGCTTTTGCCATGCGAACAACTTCAAAAATAAGACCATCAATTTCTGATTGACTGCCTTTTTGTAAATCTTTTTGCATAGAAGCAGTAGTATCTGGCGTCATAGCATTTAATGTTTTTAAATTTATATCAATTGAATTAGTAGGAATATTGATATTGTAGGCTTGGGCAAGATTAATGCAATCTTTAGTCAAGGCGATAAATAAATCTTGTTCTTTGCCAGGTTTTTGCATGACACCTGCAGGTATATCAAAATATGCTCCGCAACTAGCATAAGGAGAAATTAAAACAAATTTGCGGAAAGTGTCATCAGCGATATTTTCGGATAAAACTACGGAAATATCACTATTTTTTAAATCTGTGGCGATTTGTTCTAATTTAGGTTTTAATGGACTTTGACCGCGTGTGCCGAAGACAATGCGGAAAATTTTACCTTTTTGTGTGATTTCTCCAGGAGCTGAAATATATGCTACGATATAGATACAGCCTTCAATAACATTTGTATGAGGTAATTTTTTAGCCAATTTATATCCTGTACCATAAATATTTAATATAGGAATAATAATGGTATTTTCATCACTGATTTTGGCTAATAAAGGAATGATGTCTTCAAGGGCATATCCTTTGACAGCGATAAAAATTACGTCTGGTTTTTCATTTGATTGGATATATTCTTCAGTGGTCATAGCTTTAACTGGTTTTAAATTAAATGGAGCTATTCTATCGGATTTGATCGTAAGACCTTTTTCATGGATAGCCTGAAGATGTTTTCCTCTAGCAATGAAAGTTACATCATGGCCTTTTTTTGCTAAAAAACTGCCAATACATGCACCAGTACCTCCTGTACCGACGATTAGGTATTTCAAGAAAATCCCTCCTTAAATATGATATAGTTATTATAACAAAGTATAAGGGATTTTTCTTAATAAAATGAGAAAGTGAGATAAATAATATGACAGAAATTGATTATGTAAAAATTTTTAAGGCTTTATCTGATGAAATGAGATTAAAAATTTTACAAGAAATAGCGAAACATGAAGAAATCTGTGTTTGTAAATTAATGGAAGAATTCGCAATAGCACAGAGTAAATTATCTTATCATTTAAAATTATTGTTAGATGCGAATTTAATAAAAGTAAAGCCTCAAGGTAAGTGGAATTTTTATAGTATAAATCATGTTTTATTAAAATGTATATTTACTGAAGAGATGATTTCTTTGTTAAAAAAATAAAATAACTTGTCATATCAAAAATTTTTGATATAATATTCATATCAAAAAAAATTGATATGAGGTGGTATGATGTTTGATTTTTTTATTGAACAGATATTAGGAATGAAGTGGTTAAGTGATTTAGTTTGGTTTGTATTAATAAATTATTTCCATGCAGACCAAAATTCAAATTGGTGGTCAAGTGCTCATTTCTTCTTTTATGACACGATAAAGATAACTATTTTATTAGTAACTTTAATTTATTTGATATCATATATTCAGTCGTATTTTCCACCAGAAAAGACAAAAAGAATTTTGACACATTTTGATGGTTTTACTGGGAACATAATTGCAGCACTACTTGGAACTGTAACGCCATTTTGTTCTTGTTCAAGTGTGCCTATTTTTATAGGTTTTACTAGAGCGGGATTACCTGTGGGCATGACTTTTTCTTTTTTGATATCTTCTCCTATGGTAGATGTGGCATCTATGCTTATGTTGATGTCATTTTTTGGACCTGAATTTGCTATTTTTTATACAGTTGTAGGCGTAATATTAGCTGTTGTTGGCGGTAAAGTCTTATCGATAATGAAGGTTGAAAGATATTTGAAAAAATATGATGGAGCAATTAGAGATTTTTATGCTGAATCAGAGTATTTTAATCAAAGACAAAGATTAAATTATGCTTTAAATGATACTAAAATTATCGTGAGAAAAGTTTTTCCTTATGTATTATTGGGCGTATTAATAGGTGCAGTAATTCATAATTGGATACCACAAGAATTTATTTTAAGTATTTTGGGAGATAATAATCCTTTTGCTGTTATTTTAGCTACAATTATTGGCATACCTATTTATGCTGATATATTTGGAACTTTGCCAATCGCTGAAGCTTTGTATTTAGTAGGTGTGCCAGCTGGTACGATTTTAGCATTGATGATGGCGATAACAGCTTTATCACTTCCATCACTTATTATGCTCAGCCAAGTATTGCAAAGAAAATTATTGTTTTTATTTATAGGTATTGTAAGTATAGGGATTATTTTTGTAGGCTATATTTTTAATTTTGTATTTTAAGATAGAGGTGTAAAATTTGTTAAAAGTAGCATTTATTTGTGTGCATAATTCTTGTAGATCCCAAATGGCAGAAGCTATAGCTAAAGAAATGGGAAAAGATGTATTTGAAGCTTTTTCTGCCGGGACACAGTTAAAAAGTCAAATAAATCCTGATGCAGTTCGCATTATGGAGTCATTAGGTTATGGTGATATAACAAAGGTGCAAAAACCTAAATTATTGCAGGAGCTGCCAGAAATTGATGTTGTTATAACTATGGGTTGCAATGTAGCTTGCCCTACGATTAAATGTAAATATCGTGAGGATTGGGGACTACAAGATCCTACAGGAAAATCTGATGAAGAATTTTTAAAAATCGTTGAACAGATAAAAGCAAAAATGAATGATTTAATCATGAAAATCAAAAATAAAGAAATCTAAAATAAAAGGCACTATAGATATCTTTCTATAGTGCCTTTTGCTTATACATATTAAAAATTAACCACGAAGATTTGCATTGAAATCTTTTTGAAGTTTAGCTACAATTTTTTCAATTGCAGGATCAATTTCAGCATCAGTTAATGTTTTATCATTGGATTGGAAAGTCAAGGAGAATGCTAAGCTTTTCTTGCCTTCTTCAACTTGTTTACCAGTATAAACATCAAATAAAGTGATTTGAGTGAGATTTTGACCTGCAGCTTTAGTCATAGCTTTTTCGATATCAGCAGCATTTACATCAATATCCACTAGCATTGCAAGGTCACGGCTAGTTGCTGGATATTTTGGTAATGCTTTATATTTTAAGTCTTTAGCCATGTATTTCATAACAGTAGTAGCGTCAAGTTCAAAGATATATACAGGTTTTGTAATACCATAAGCAGAAAGTACAGCAGGATGAACTTCACCAACTGTTGCGATTACATCGCGACCTTTTTTGAAGAGAGCAGTTTTGCCTGGGTGCATAGCGTAGTGTGTACCAGCTTCAACTGTATAACGAGTTACACGAAGATTTGCAAGTAATTCTTCAATAATGCCTTTAGCATCGTAGAAGTCTACCATATCATTTGTTTGGTTCCAGCCCTGAGCATGGCGACGACCAGTGATAGCACCTGCAATTTTTACAACTTCATCAGGAAGTTCTGTTACAGGAAGAGCTTTAGGGAAGAATACAGAGCCTACTTCAAATAAAGCTACATCATCATTTTTGCGGGCAAGATTGCGAGCAAGATTATCAAAAATACTGCTGAGCAATGTTGTGCGAACGAGAGGATATTCATCAGAAAGTGGATTCATGATAGGTACAGCTTTACGAAGAGGGCTATCTTGTGGAACATTTAATTTATTGAAAGTTTCTTCATTAGTTAAAGCAAAGGAAATTGTTTCATAAAGTCCTTGGCTAGATAAGGAAGCTTTTACTTTATCAATAAATGTTTGTTTTGCAGATTGAGTTCCCTGCATAGATGCTCCACTTGGAAGTGTGGAATTGATTTTATCAAAACCGTATAGACGGGCAATTTCTTCAGAAATATCAGCCATACGAGTTACATCATTTCTCCAAGATGGAACTTTAACTGTAATTTCATCGTTTTCATCTTTAGTGATGTCAAAACCAACACTTGTGATGATATCGATCATAACATCTTTGGATATATCAGTACCAAGATGTCTATTGATTTGTTCTGGTGTGAATGTAACATAAACAGGCTGTTTTGGATTTGGATATACGTCTACAATTCCTTCACAAACGGAGCAAGCACCCATTTCTTGAAGTAATTGAGCAGCTCTATTTAAAGCTTTGATAGTAGTTTCACTATCAATACCGCGTTCAAAGCGACCAGAAGCTTCAGAAGAAAGACCGCAAGCACGAGCAGTTCTACGGATACATGGACCATAAAAATCTGCAGATTCTAATACTACAGTAGTAGTAGTGTCTGTGATTTCTGTTTCAAAACCACCCATGATACCAGCAAGACCAGCAGCTTTTTCGCTATCAGCGATAACGAGCATTTCGCCTTTTGCTTTGCGAGAAGTATCATCAAGAGTATGAAGTTCTTCACCTTCAATGGCACGACGAGCAATTAATTTTTTGCCTGTGATTTTATCATAATCATAAGCATGCATAGGATGACCAAGTTCAATCATAACGAAGTTTGTAACGTCAACTACATTATTGATGGAACGAATGCCAGCACCTTCAAGACGTTGTTGCATCCATTCAGGAGATGGGCCGATTTTTACATTTTTAAGCATACGTGTAGAGAAACGAGAGCATAAATCAGGGTCTGCGATTTCTACAGAGAAGATATCGTTTAATTTAGTATTATCATCTTCATTAACTTTGATTTCAGGAAAATGTGGTTTGTTGCCAGTGATAGCAGCAATTTCACGAACAAGACCGAAAACACTGAAGCAGTCTGCACGGTTAGCTGTAAGTTCAAATTCCAATACAACATCATTTAAACCTAATACATCTTTAGCAGGAATACCTACAGGAGTATCACTAGGTAAAATGAAGATACCAGTTTTTTGTTCTTCAGGTAATTTTTCAAGGTCGAGTTTTAATTCTTGAGCGGAGCAAAGCATACCATTAGAAGCTACGCCACGAAGTTTACCTTTGGAGATTTTCATGCCGTTTGGCAAATGAGCACCTACCATAGCTACAGGAACAACTTGTCCTTCGGCTACGTTTTGAGCACCTGTTACAATGATGATATTTTCAGCAAGACCAACATTCATAGTGCAGATTTGTAAGTGGTCAGAGTTTTGATGTGGTTCAAGTTTTTCGATGCGACCAGTTACAACTTTTTCTAAACCTTCGCCAGGGTCTACAACATTTTCTACAGGAATACCAGCCATTGTGAGTTTATCAGCAAGCTGCTCTGGAGTTTCAGTAAAATCTATATAATCTTTAAGCCATTTAATAGAAACTTGCATTAAATATAATCCTCCTTAATATTAGAACTGACGTAAGAAACGTACATCATTATCATAGAATAAACGTAAATCATCAATGCCATAAGCGAGCATAGCAATACGTTCAACACCCATACCGAAAGCAAAACCGCTAACTTGTTTAGGGTCATAACCACTCATTTCAAGTACATGAGGATGAACCATACCTGCACCTAAGATTTCAAGCCAGCCAGTGCCTTTACATACACGGCAACCTTTACCTTTACACATAACGCAGGAAATATCTACTTCTGCACTTGGTTCAGTGAATGGGAAGAAGCTAGGACGGAAACGAACTTTTACATCTTCGCCGAACATTTGTTGTAAGAAAGTAACAAGTGTGCCTTTGAGGTCAGCAAAGCTGATATTTTTGTCAATGCAAAGACCTTCAACTTGAGTAAACATTGGGGAATGTGTAGCATCATAATCATCACGGCGATATACATGACCAGGAGCAATGATGCGGATTGGGCTATTTGGTTCATGAGCTTGCATTGTGCGAGCCTGTACAGGAGAAGTCTGACTTCTAAGTAAGATATCTTCTGTGATATAGAAAGAGTCTTGCATATCACGAGCTGGGTGATCTTTTGGAAGATTTAAAGCTTCAAAGTTGAAATAATCAGATTCAATTTGAGGACCTTCTGCGATGGAATAACCCATGCTAGTGAAGATATTTTTTATATTATTTAATGTAACAGTCAAAGGATGAAGATGTCCTAAGCTTTGACGACGACCAGGAAGAGTAACATCAATTTTTTCTGTAGCTAAACGATTTGCAAGTTCAGCTGCTTTTAATTCTTCTTGTTTCGCTGCGATTGCAGTTTCTAATTCTTTACGAGTTGTATTTACCATTTGACCAACTACAGGACGTTGTTCAGGGCTTAATTTACCCATACCACGTAAAATGCTAGTCAAAGAGCCTTTTTTACCAAGATATTTTACACGCACATCATTTAGTGCATTGAGATTAGAAGCACTATTAATATCATTAATCGCTTCTTGTTGTAAACTTTTGAGTTCTTGTTCCATGATTTCACTCCTACAAAATTTTAACAAAAAATAAAAGCTCTCACCCCATGAAGGGGCGAAAGCTTGTTTCGCGGTACCACCCTAATTGATACTTAAAAGCATTAACGCTGCCAGACGCTATGACTACTTATTTTCACCATAGAAGCTCCAAAGTGAACTTCAATTAAATTTTCTTTTATTGTTCTCAGCCTAGACAATATTTTCTGTAAAAGAAATCTTAATTTACTCTCTTTATCATCGCTTAGTTATATTACAATTTTACAGTGAAAAGTATATCATAAAAATTTATTAAAAACAAGATTGAGCAAATATTGAAGATTTTTATAAAAAAATAATTTTAATTTATGTTATTTTTATGTATTTTAGGGGCGATTTTGCGAATTATGGCATTTATAAAAAACAAATTAGAGATATAAAATACAATAAAGTATATGAAAACTAGCATTATTGTAAAAATCTCTAAAAAATAGAATGGATTTTGAAACGGAAAAATAATAGCGATAGAATATAGTCAAAGATAAAACGTTAGAAAAATAAGAATATTTATAAATTATAAAAGAGGTGCGGGAATTATGTTTGATGAAGGTAAAATCGTTATTATTGGTGCTAGTAATGTTGGTACAGCAGTGTTGAATAAAATTGCAGATTTCGGTTTAGCATCAGAAGTTGTATTAATTGATATTAACGAGAAAAAATGCATGGGTGAATCTTTGGATACAAGTCATGCTACAGCTTGCATTAGCAGTCATAATATCTATATTCATGAAGGCGATTATGAAGATTGCAAAGATGCTAGTATGATTATTATCACAGCTGGTCCAAGTATAAAACCAGGAGAAACACCTGATAGATTAATTTTAACTAAGACGAATTGTAAAATCATGGATAGTGTAATGTCGCAAATCGTTCGTTATACAAAAGACGCAATTATTTTAGTAGTAACTAATCCTTTAGATGTAGCTACTTATTATGTATCTGCTAATTTTGATTATCCAAGAGAAAAGATAATTGGTACAGGTACTTTATTAGAAACTTTCCGCTTACGTAGAATTTTGGCTGATTATTATCATTTAGACCCAAAACTTGTACATGGCTATGTATTAGGTGAACATGGCAATTCTGGTTTTGTGGCATGGAGTACAGTGGACATTGCAAGTTTAGGTTTAGGCAATATGGATGAATTTTTTTATCGTGATTATAAATTAAATAAAGGTATGATTGAACAAAAAATCATGCAAGTTGTATATGATGTAATTAATTTAAAAGGTTGTACAAATACAGGTATTGCTATGGTAGCTTGTCGTTTTATTAAAGCTATAAAATATAATGAATATACAATTTTACCAATGTCATCTATTTTAACTGGTGAATATGGCATTCATGATGTGGCTTTGAGCTTGCCTTGTATGCTTAATAACACAGGAATTATCAAGAAATTTACACCAAAATTAACTGATGAAGAAGTAGGTAAAATGATAGCTTCTGCTAAAAGTGTAAAATTTGCTATGAAAGCTATTGAGAAAAAGACAGAAGCTGTAGCTTAAATACAATTAGATAATTTATAAATATTTATTTTAATAGCGAGGTTTTTATTTAAGTAGAAAATCTCGCTATTTTTATAGGTTTAAATTTTAAAGATAAGGTCGTGTTTTAATTGTTATGATAAGAAAGGAATAGTATTATGAATACTTTGACCAATGTAAAAAAATCACAGGGAATAATGATGTTTATTATCTTGTTATTATCGTATATAGTATTTGCTTCAAATTGGGTAGCAGGTTCAAATTTATCTGAAAAGATTGTATATCATTATTTTAATGGTGAACAAGTATCGCCAATGGTTTCAGAAGTTATAAATTATACGATAACGATTGCTCGAATTTTTGCAAACTTAGTCGCAGCGTATATTTTATTGAAATTAAATCCGCGAAAGGCAAGTATTGTAGCATTAGTATTACTTTGTTTTTCTTTTGTTGCTGTATTTGCTACAAATTATTGGCTATATACTATTGCGCGTATGATTATGGCATTAGGCGGTTCTATGATAATGGTATATATGAATACTGTAGTAGCTAGATTTATAGCTAATGATGAAAAAATTATAGCAAGTGCGCTAGTTACAGCTTCGTATAATATTGGTGCAGGTTTAGTAGCTATTATTTTCTTTTTATATAAAGATGTGGTTATTAGTGATTGGCAACATACAATGTATGTATTTAGCTTATTTAGTATTTTGCTTTTAGTTTTATGGACTATGTTAGCAAAGGATTTTTCACCTAATGATGAGAATACACATCATCAAGAGGAATATAAATATAAAGATGCATTGACAGATAAATTTGTTTATTGTTTTTCTATGGGCTTTGGCGGTTTTTTATTTTTATATGTAATGTCTTTAGTATCTATACCTGTAAAATTAGTTGCACAGGTCAATAATGGTTTTAATGCTGAATTTATGATATTGGCAATTACTATGGGTGGTATAGTGGGGACTTTATTTAGCATTTTAATTGGCAAAGTACCTTTTGAGCGTAAGCCATTTTTATTAGTTCATGGTATTATGATGATTATTGCTATGGCTTTAGGTTTGTATATGGCATATATAAATCCAGGATTAGCATACTTTTTATTTGCGATTGGCGGATTTGTGATGTTTTCTCAGTATTCTGTGTATCTGAATTTTCCTCATGAATTGCCAAATATGAACCCACGTAAACTAACTATTATGTTCGGTGTGTTTTGGGCATTGGGCTATACTATTTATACTGTATTGAATTTTATTTGGAGCATTATACTTTCATATTATGGTTGGGATTTATCCATGGTATTTTATATTGTATGTAGTTGCATATATATAATTTTTGTATTTACATTCCCTGCTTTAAAAGTTCAGACGAAAAGGGCAATTTCTTAAGCTTAGATGAGCTTTATATAGTATAATTAAGGAAATTATGCTTGTGGTGGTGAAAATATATGGATAAATTAGATATTGAAGCGTGTAAAAAAGAAAATCCTTTTATCGTATTAGCTGACGTTATTTATAAACATTTAAAAAATGATATTATGCAGGGCTTATTATTGCCAGGTGATAAGATTGTTGAGTCAAAGATTGCACAGCAATTAGATGTGAGTAGAACACCTGTAAATATAGCTCTTAATAGAGCTTTAAAAGATGGTTGGTTTGAGCGACGCAGTAAAAGGTTTTTGACGGTGCGAAAGATAAGTCCACAAGAATGTTTTTATCTATATGAAGCTCGTAAATTTTTGGAAGGACAAGCTGCTTATTTGGCAGCTAAACGCATAACAAAAGCAGAACTTATGGGTTTAAAGGAAATTTTGCTGAACTTTCGCAAGGGCAATGATGAACCAATTGATGATGAATTATTTTGTAAAAATGATGAGCGATTTCATGATTTAATCGTTAAGGCTGCACATAATGATTATATTTCAGAAATGTATAAACGTATAAAACCTGATTTGCAACGATATAGATATCATTATAAACAGTTGATTATTGAACGAAATACAAATGAAAATGTTTATATGTATCATTATTCTATTTATTTGGCACTTAAAAGTAGATTATCTGTAGTAGCTAAAGATGAGATAGAGTCAGATATTTCTAGCATGCATGGAATGATTTTTGCAGGAAATATCTTGGCTAAATTTAATTTATAAAAAAAGCCTTAGGAAAACCTAAGGCTTTTGTCATTTTATTTAAAATCATTTACTAAAACATCTTTGCGGAAATATTTTTTATCATATTCGCCGATTTCACGGATTACTTTGCATGGAGAACCATAAGCTAAGCTATTAGCTGGGATATCTTTAGTTACGATACTACCTGCACCGATTACACAGTTATCACCTATAGTAACACCTGGCATGACCATTACACCAGCACCAAGCCAAACGCGGTTACCGATGTGAATAGGCAAGGAGAATTGAGTGCCACCAAGACGATATTCAGGATCTAGTGGGTGACCTGTTACACAAAGCAATACATTTGGACCACACATAACATCATCACCGATAAATACTTCACAATCATCTACAACTTGAAAATTAAAGTTTGCATAGAAATTTTTACCGATATGAGTGTTACAGCCATAAGCAAAATGTGCAGGTGGTTCAAGATAAATTCCATCCCCAACAGAACCTAATAATTCTTTGAGAATTTTAGTTCTAGTTTCCATATCACTAGGACGAGTGAGGTTGAAATCGTACATCATTTCCTTAGCATTGACACGTTGTTTTTCAATAATTTTTTCGTATTCTTGGTCAACTGGATCTTTATGACCATATTCACGATAAAGTAGACCAGACTTCATTTGTTCTTCTAAACGCATGTAATCAGCTCGCTTTCTATTGTTAAAATTAATTTAAATTATCATCGATTTTTTAATGTATTTTCAATGGATTTTATCTTATTTACGATATCATCAGCACCGACAATTTCAGAAACGATAGCAAAAGTCTTAGCACCATGAGAAGCAACATCACAGATATTATGTTCTTTAATGCCACCGATAGCCACAAATGGATGTTTAGCATATTTACTAGCGTAATCTACATAGGAAAAACCAACAGGTATAGCATCTTTTTTTGTCTGTGTCGCATAGACAGGGCCTACACCAATATAGTCAATGATATCACCAAGTTCGTTTGCTTTTTGAAGATGGGCTTCTTCATGAGTAGAAAGCCCTAAGATTTTATCATCACCGATTAATTGACGTACTACTTGAGGTGGCAAATCGGTTTGACCGATATGCACTCCATCAGCGTTTACAGCCATAGCAAGGTCAACAAAATCATCAATGATGAATATAGCACCAGCTTCTTTAGTCATCTTTACTAATTGCATGCATTCATGATAACGTTCAAGAGCAGGTTTTTCTTTTTCACGATATTGGATAAATTTAATGCCAGCTTCGAGCATTTTACCTACAACTTCTATATTATCTCGTCCATTAGATAATGCTTCAGCAGTTATAGTATAGATGGGATTATTGATAAAATGTTCCATTCCTTTACGCATGGAAAGACCTCTTTTCTAAATATAGAATTTTATTTTTTATTTTATAGTAGTGAAAATATCTGTTGCATCATTATCAGCAGTGATTGTTATTTGCCATTTTTGTTTAATATTTTCTGCTTGTAAATATTGAGCTAAAGTTTCAACTATAGGCAATTCTGTGCCAAAATGACCTGCATCAATGATATTTATACCTAATTCTTGTGCATGTTGTGCTTCGTGATATTTAACATCACCTGTTATATAAGTGTCAGCACCTTGCATAGCAGCTTTATCTAAAAATTCAACACCGGCACCAGAACAAAGGGCTACTTTTTTTACTAATTTGTCATTTCCTTTTACATAGCGGAAAGTATCACCAGGAAGACTTTGTTTTATGCGTTGAGCAAATTCATCAAGTGTGATAGGCTCAGCGAGTTTACCAATGCGACCAAGTCCATTTTCGTGATAAACATTTTCTGTAGGAATGATATCCCAAGCAGGAACTTCATAAGGGTGAGCTTTTAACATAGCTTTAATCACGCGATTTTTTATTTTGCTAGGTAAAATGGTTTCTATGCGAACTTCTTGCACATTGGATAATTTATTTTGTTGACCGATAAAAGGATTGGAATTTTCAAGAGGCTTAAAATATCCTGTGCCATTATAAGTGAAGGAGCAATCACTATAATTATCGATAGCACCTGCTCCCGCTTTAGCTAAAGCTTCACGAACAGCATCAGCATAATCGCTAGGAACATTGACTCCTAATTTTAAAATTTCTTCACGATAAGAAATAGTAAGTGGTTTTACTTCTGTGAGTTGAAGTTTTTGAGCTAAAACATCATTTACACCACCATAGGTAGTATCTAAATTTGTATGAGCAGCAAAGATAGCGATGTTGTTACTGAGAATTTTTTGAAGCATTCTACCAAGAGGTTTATCAGTAGCAATTTTTTTTATACCTTTAAATAAAAATGGGTGGTGAGAAATTATCATATTATAATTTTCACAGATAGCTTTATCAATTACTTTTTCTGTAACATCTAAGCAAGTCAAAATTTTAGTGATTTCTTGAGCAGGATTACCGATTAAAAGACCTACATTATCCCAATTTTCAGCGAGGTAACGTGGGGCAAGTCTATCCATAGCTTCAACTACAACTTGACATTTAATCATAATAATTCCTCCAAAGCTTTTACATAAGTTTGTAATTGATGATAATGTGCAGTATTTTTAGCAGTCTCAGATTTTGCCATGCCGTTTAAACTGCGATTGGCTTTGGCGATAAATTCAGCAATCATTTCTTTAAATAAAGTAGGTCTAGTGCGATTTAATATAGGCCCTATTTCAAGCTCAAGTTCAGTTGGTAAAGCTTGTTTTCCAGGTTTAGCATAAATTATTTGATAAATGCGACCATCTTCTTTGGCTATAGCTTCATTTTCGATATGCCAATCTATGCTGTAAAGATATTTTCTAAGAGCAGTAAATCCTTGTTGTGGTTGTAAGATTAAACCTTTTAAAGAATTTACAATTTCAGGGCAATCTTGTAATAATTGAACCATTAGATTTCCGCCCATACCACAAAATATAGCAATATCTACTTCGTTAGGTTGAAGAATTTCTAAACCACTACCTAAACGAATATCGATTTTATTCATCAATGAAGCATTGCGTACAGAACGTTTGGCTGCTAAATAAGGGCCTTCATTTACATCACCAGCGATTGCTTTACAACATTTTCCAGTTTTTACTAATTCTATAGGTAAATAACCATGGTCAGTGCCAATATCAGCAATGACACTACCATGAGGCACGAACTTTGTTACAGTTTGTAATCTAGCACCTAAAGACAAAAAAATCATCTCCTTAAAATAAATTGATTAAATATATGATATCATGATAATAGATACAAAAAAAGCTGGTTCTATATTGAACCAGCTTTTTATTAATATTTAATTATTTTTTAGCGATTTTTTTCATATCGTCAGCAACAGCTTCAGCTTTTGTACCAACAATTACTTGAACGCTATTTCCTTTTTTGATAACACCAGCAGCACCTAGAGCTTTAAGACCAGCTTCATCGATTTTATCAATATCTTTAACATTTAAACGTAAACGAGTGATGCAAGAGCTGATAGTAGTTAAGTTATCAGCACCACCTAATTTATCGATAAAGGATTGAGCTAATTCATCTGGGTTAGCATTTTCAATAGCTTCATTGTCAGATTCATTTTCAAAACGACCAGGAGTTGGAAGGTCGAAGTGAACGATTGCCCATCTGAAAACGATGAAGTAAATGATACCAAATACTAAACCGATTGGAATGATTAAGATAGGTTTAGTTGCAAGACCATAGTTTAATACATAGTCGATAAGACCAGCAGAGAAACCAAAGCCATGTAAAATACCAAACATATTAGCAACTGCAAGAGCAATACCTGTCATAACAGCATGGAATGCATAAAGAACAGGAGCTAAGAACATGAAAGTGAATTCTACAGGTTCAGTGATACCAGTTAAGAAAGCTGTGAAAGCGATGGAGAACATCATACCAGCAACTTTTGGTTTATTTTCTGGTTTGGCAGCACTATACATAGCAAGTGCGATAGCAGGAACACCGAACATAAAGATAAAGTAGAAACCAGCCATGAATACACCAGCAGTTGGATCGCCAGCGAAGAAACGGTTTAAATCACCTGTTGCAGTAACACCTGTTTCAGGATTTGTATAAGAACCAAATACGAACCAAACAAGAGAATTGAGAATGTGATGAAGACCAACAGGAATGAGTAAACGGTTTAATACACCATAAACGAATGCACCAGCAGCACCAGCACCTACGATCCATTCACCGATGCCATGAATAAAGTTCTGAATAGGACCCCAAATAATACCAAAAATAAGAGCTAAAACAACAAATGTTGCAGCAGTAACGATCGGAACGAAACGTCTACCAGAGAAGAAACCTAAAAACTCAGGTAATTTAATATTATAGAATTTGTTATAAAGTACGCCAGAAATAATACCAACAATAACACCAGCGAGAACACCCATATTTAAATCTTTATCGATAGCTTTGAGTGCTTCTGTTAATACTAAATAGCCAATAACCCCAGCAAGACCTGCCGCACCATTGTTATCTTTAGCTAAGCCAACAGCGATACCAACGGCAAAAATAAGTGCTAAATTATTGAAAACAGCACCACCTGCTTGAGTAATAAATGGAATGTCGAAGACATCAGGTGCTCCTAAACGAAGTAAAAGAGCGGCAGCAGGAAGAACGGCAACAGGAAGCATTAACGCTTTACCTACAGCTTGAAGTTTGGAAAACCAACTGGACATAATAATATCCCCTCCTAATTTTATAAATATAAAAGTTAAAATTTTCTTAATAAATAAAATTTATTATATATTGAAAACAACTTTTATTTGCTTTTAATATACTATAAATTTTATTTCACGTCAATGTTACAATTTTAAAAGAAACAATAAAGGATATATCCTGTAGCGATACCAATGATAGCACCACTTATGACTTGGAAATACGTATGGCCTTCTTTTTCATGCAAGTCGGTTTTTCCTGTTAAATGATTGAGTATAGAAGCGTGTTTTCCTAGAGAACGGCGTAGATGAGTAGCGTCAATCATTACAATAAAAGCTAGGGTTACTGCCAATATGAATAGTGGAGAATTAAAATTATCATAAAGGCCGATATAAGTTGTTGTAGTTATTATTGTGGCTGTATGTACACTGGGAAAACCACCATTACTGAAAGATAATTTCAAATCTAGCGTAGAATAGTAAATATAATTAGTTATAAATTTTATGATAACTGCTACAAGCCAACCGATAAAAGGAACTAAAATCATACAAGATTGCATAAAATCACCTGGATTTCTAAAAAATAATAAGATAATTAAATTATAGCAAAGATTTAATTTAAACAAAATCATATTTATGTAAAATAAAAAAACTAGATTATAAAATAATCTAGTTTAGTTTATTTAATAAATTTATTTATAAAACAAAAAAACTTCCATATTTCTATGGAAGTTTATCATCTTTATTAAGTGGTGGGCCCACCTGGATTCGAACCAGGGACCAACCGGTTATGAGCCGGGGGCTCTACCGCTGAGCTATAGGCCCAAAATAAAAATGGCTCCTTGAGTAGGACTCGAACCTACGACCGATCGGTTAACAGCCGATTGCTCTACCAACTGAGCTATCAAGGAATCTTACAGTTTTGTTAGAAAATGGCTCCTCGAGTAGGACTCGAACCTACGACCGATCGGTTAACAGCCGATTGCTCTACCAACTGAGCTATCGAGGAATGTCTCATCACCAACGGAAATTATTATAATACATTATTTAGTATATTGTCAACACTTTTTTAAAACTTTTTTATAAAAAATTTAAAAGCCTATTTATATATATAATAAATAGGCTTTTAGTTGCTTATTCTAAAAAGTCTTTTAATTTTTTACTGCGACTAGGATGACGAAGTTTGCGAAGAGCTTTAGCTTCAATCTGACGAATACGTTCACGAGTTACGCCAAAGTTTTGACCAACTTCTTCGAGGGTACGAGCACGACCATCGTCTAAACCAAAGCGAAGGCGAAGAACTTTTTCTTCACGTTCAGTTAATGTATCAAGAACATCTTCTAATTGTTCTTTTAAGAGAACGAATGAAGCAGCTTCTGCTGGAGCTGGAGCATCATGATCTTCGATGAAATCGCCGAGATGAGAATCTTCTTCTTCACCGATAGGTGTTTCTAATGATACAGGTTCTTGGGCTATTTTCATGATTTCACGAACACGATCTACACTTACATCCATTTCTTTTGCAATTTCTTCAGGACTAGGTTCACGTCCTAAGGATTGAAGAAGTTGACGAGATACGCGAATTAATTTATTGATAGTTTCGACCATGTGAACAGGAATACGAATAGTACGAGCTTGGTCTGCAATAGCACGAGTAATGGCTTGACGAATCCACCATGTAGCATAAGTACTGAATTTGTAGCCTTTATTATAATCGAATTTTTCAACAGCTTTAATTAAACCTAAATTACCTTCTTGAATTAAATCTAAAAAGAGCATGCCGCGACCAACATAACGTTTAGCAATACTTACAACAAGACGTAAGTTTGCTTCTGCTAGGCGTTTTTGAGCTTCAAGGTCACCATCTTCCATACGTTTAGCTAATTTTATTTCTTCATCAGCGGATAATAATGGAACACGACCAATTTCTTTAAGATACATTCTTACAGGGTCATCAATATTGATACCTTCTGGAATACTAAGGTCGATATCAATATCGTCCTCATCATCTTTTATATTGGAATCATCATCAGGTCCCATGTCATTGCCATTATCAATGATGTCAATACCACGTTTGGTGAATGTATCGTATAATTCGTCTATTTCATCTGGTGACATGTCGACTGATTGAAGGGATTCCATAATTTCATTGTAAGTTAAAACGCCAGTTTTTTTACCTTTATCTAATAACTTACTGATTGCATCTAAGCTGGCAGCAGCAGCTGCATTAGTATCTTTAACGGCTTTTACAGTTTTTTTGGATTGAGCCATTATTACATGCCTCCTCTTAAAATGATTATTTACGCTTTTTAGCGATTAATATAGGGCGTATGTCTCCAGATTTATAGGAGTTTTACGAGGATAAATTATCCATTTCCATTCGTATTTGTTGACTAATTTTTAATTCTTCTAAAAATCTATTGTCGCCATTTCGTTGTAATTCATCTGCTAAAAGGCGATGTTTTTCATAATTACTATTTAGATAATAACGACGTAAAAGTTTTAGACAATCTTCAGTGAGCTGGGTGTCATCATCAGTTGTAGATTCCTCAACTAAACAGTGTGAAAGTTCACTATAAGCAGTATCGCTTAATTTTTCAGCAGCATCGATATCTGTAAAAGGTTGATTATTGGCAAGAGTATTTGCCAAATAGTTGAGAATTTCACCATGTATTTTATTAGGAAATTCTTCAGCTGGTATGAGATTTAATACATAATCTAAAACACTAGCTTCATGCCAAATTTTTTTTATAATGCATCTTCCTGCCCTAGTTAGTGCATCTTTTTTTTCAGGAATAGCCTTGCGAGAATTTATACCAGGAAGGTTATCTGTAGAGATATCATATGCATTGAAATTTTTTTGTGAATTTTGTCTTTGCAAATCACTGCGAATAACGCCTTCATCTATGCCTAAAACATTTGATATGCGAATAATATATTCATTGCGTTCAACAGTGTTTGTAATATTAGCTAAAAGTGGCATTAATTGGTTGACTGCTAAAAGCTTTCCTTCTAAAGTATTGCGGTCAGTTGATTTTAATACATATTGCAATTGATATTCCATTAGCGGAAGAGCTTTATCAATTAATGCATAAAAATCCTTGCTGTCATGATGACGTAAAAATTCATCAGGATCTTTGCCGTCAGGAATGGTGATGACTTTGACATTGGCACCATTACTACTAGCGATAGCCAAAGCTCGCATAGTAGCAGCTTGGCCAGCATTATCACTATCGTAGCAAAAATAAATATTTGGTGAAAAGCGAAGGATTTTTCTACATTGTTGAGCTGTGAATGCAGTACCCAATGATGCTACGGCATTAGTAATATTATGACTATGTAATGCGATAGCATCCATATAACCTTCAACAACAATACTGAAGTTATGTTCTTTTATTGATTTTTGTGCATGATCTAATCCAAATAGTAAATGTCTCTTATTAAAAATAAGTGTTTCTGGTGAATTTAAATATTTTGGAGAATCATTCGGATTAATAATTCTACCACCAAAACCACAGATTTGCCCATGTTCATTCATGATAGGAATGATAATGCGGTTACGAAATCTGTCATATGCTTTACCAGAATCTTTTATGGTGATTAGACCTGCTTTAGCAAGTAACTCTTTAGTAATGCCTCGTTTAGTAAAAGAGGTAAATAGTTTATCCCAAAGGTTAGGTGCAAAGCCAAGTTTAAATTTTGTAATTATATCTGAATTTATTTGGCGAGAAGAAAAGTATATTCTACCAGCTTCTCCAAGAGAGGTACGAGTTAAACAATTATGAAAAAAAGAACCCGCCATTTCATGTATTTTAAACAATGAATCTTTTATTTGTTCTTGTTTGAGTTCGTCAGCACTTTTTTTCGTAGTCGGTATAGGGATATTTAATCTTTGAGCTTGAAGTTTTATGGCTTCATAATAAGAAATATTTTCTATCAAAGATATAAATTTAAATAAATTGCCACCGGCATGGCAGCCGAAGCAATAAAAAAATCCCTGTTGGGGAACTACAGAAAATGAAGGCGTTTTTTCATTGTGAAAGGGGCAACAACCCCAATAGCGATTACCTCGTTTTTTGAGATGAACATAACTTGAGATGACAGATAATATATCTGAAGATGAACGAACTTGTTCAACAAAATCATCATGCAAGTTTTGTGTACGCATATAAACTCACCTTTCAATAAAACTATTTAATTATAGATGATTTTTGCCATAACGTAAATACATTCTACATAGAATTATATAAATCCTGCTTTATTTTTAAATTTTATTTAAAAATTTTTTGCATTTACATTTTAGAGACTTTACCTATAGTATTCAATACGTATGGTTAAATATCCTGCTTTATTAGTGTATTATATGGTAGTTATTGTATTTTGAGAAGGGATTTGCTATGATGAATAAAAATAAATAATAAAAGAGGTATTCATGTGAGTATGAAAAAAGAGAGAGTGCCAGCTATTGAATATATGCGAGGAATATCCATGTTAGGTGTAGTTGGTATACATGTGGGTTCACAATACTTGATGAATAATCCCACGCCTAATTTACAATTATTGGCTTTATATGAAATTGTAACGAGATTTTCAGTACCGATTTTTTTCTTTATCTCCGCTTTTGGTCTATTTTATAATTTAGATTTAGATGATAAATTTAATTATAAAAATTTTATGAAGCGAAGATTTAAAACAGTATTAATTCCATATCTTGTTTGGTCTGTCTTTTATATTTTGCATTATACAGTGACAAATCAAACATTGTATTTACTTCATCCATTGAATTTAATTGGCATTTTATTTTTTGGTTTAGCATGTTATCAATTGTATTTTATGGTTTTATTAGTTTGGTTCTATGCTTTAATGCCACTTTGGATTTTTATAGTAAAAAGATTAAATCTTGTATTATTGGCAGTTTTATTTGTTTTTCAAATGGCAGTAGATTATTATTCAAGCTTTTTGCTGAATCCATATGGTATGCAAAATGAAATAGTTAAAGCTATTTTTATGTATCGTTTAAATTATTGGGTAATACATTATGTATTTATCTTTTTATTAGGTGGATATGTATCTGTACATTATGATGAATTTAAAATTTTCATGAGAGATAATTTAAATAAATTAAGAGCTTTTGGTTTTATAAGTCTGATTGGTTTATTAGCATATTATTATTATTGTATTTACTATAATGGCTATTCTCCAGAAGGAGCAATAAATACAGCTCATCAATTATCTCCAGCTGGCCTTGTTTATACTTTAGGTGCAAGTTTATATTTATTTGCAGAATTTCAATATGGATTTTTAGCTAAGATAGGAACGAGTTTATTTTCTCTATTAGGTAGACATTCATATTTTGTATATTTAGCTCATCCTATAGCAATCACTTATTTAGCTTTATTTATGGCAAAGTTTAATATAGTTATGACAGCTGTTAATTCTATGATTTTTTATGTATTAGTAGTATTATTTACTTTAATCGTAGCTATAGTATTTAGAAAGCTTGGCAATACAAAATATCCAAGATTAAATGAATTGACTATAGGCGTTTATCCTAAAAAATAAGAAAAGCGGTAACACTTATTTGTGTTACCGCATTTTTTTTAATCTTTTTTGATAAAAGAGATAATGACGCCAATGATTAGACCGATAAGAGCAGGAACAATCCAGCCCATACCCATATCAAAAAATGGCAAAGTATTTTTATATACTTCGATAATAGCACTAATAGTGGCGGTGTTATTTAATCCAAAAGGTAGGGCGTTTAACATATCACCGATAGCTGCAAATAAAGTGAATAGCGTCGTTACAGAGTATACATAACGATGATAGCCAAAAATTGCACTGATGAATGCTAAGAAGATGAGTGTTATAGCTAGTGGATATAATAACATGAGAATTGGAATAGCTAAGAAAATAATACTAGTTAAACCAACATTAGCAATTAAGAAGGAAACAATAGTAAAGATAAAAGCATATGTTTTGTAGCTAAAAGAATGTGGATATAATTCACTAAATGTAGTAGAACAAGCAGTGATAAGACCAATGGAAGTTTTTAAGCAAGCTACAGTAACTGTGAGGGCTAAAAGGATATGACCAAATGAACCAAAATAATATGTGGAGATTTGAGCAAGAGCAATACCGCCATTATCAGATAAAGCAAATTGTCCTAAACTACAAGCTCCGATATAAGCTAGAAAGCTGTAGATAATACCCATGAGAATTAAGACAACAATACCAGCTTTTAAAGTGCCATAAGCAACATCTTTAGGATTTTTCAGTCCTAAATCATGAAGTGTATGAATAACGATGATACCAAAAGCAAGGGAAGCTAAAGCATCCATAGTGTTATAACCTTCAGTAAAGCCTTTAAAGAATGCTTCTTGTTGATATGCTTCCTGTACAGGCATGGCAGAAGGTGAGCCCATCGGATTGATTATAGCTGTTACCATTAAAATCGCGATAAATATTAAAAAGAGTGGATTTAAGATTTTACCGATCCAAGTAAGGATTTTTCCAGGTTTTAAAGCGAAAGCTAAAGCTAAAACGAAGAAAATAAGTGAAAAAATTGCTAAATAAATTGTTTGCATAGAAGCATCAATATGACTGGATAAACCAATTTCATAAGAAACAGCTGCTGTACGTGGAATAGCGAAAGCAGGCCCGATCGTGAGATATAAAAGTACAGTTATAAAATGGGCATAAGGCTTATTAATGCGACTAGCTAAATCAAAAAGACCTTCACTGCGAGATATACCCATAGCAATAATACCTAAAAAAGGAAGACCGATAGCAGTGAGCATAAAGCCGATATTAGCCATTAAGACATTACTGCCTGCTGCTTGTCCTAAGTGTACAGGAAATATTAAATTTCCTGCACCAAAGAACAAACCAAATAACATAGACCCAACTAAAATATATTGGGAAAGTGAAAGAGTTCGTTTCATGATAAATCCTTTCTGATTTGTCTTTATTTAATTTTATTGTTTAACTGAATAAGGAAAGTTGATCACTTTCTTGGAGACCATTTAAGCAACCATGTTCACGCAAACGTTCAATAATTGGCGTAGATAGACTGGCACGTTTTTTGAGGTCATCAATAGAGGTGAATTCGCCCTCAAGGCGAGCTTGAACAATATTGTTTGCAGCCATGGTACTGATGCCAGTAAGGGCAGTAAATGGTGGTAATAGTGATTTTTCATGTAAGATGAATTTATCCGCATTTGATTTATAAAGGTCTACTTTTTCTACAGAGAAACCACGAAGATACATTTCCCAAGCAAGTTCTAAGACGACTTGGAAGCCTTTATCTTTTACGGATAATTTTTTCTGTTTTTCAAGTTCAATGATTTCATCGAGTTTATCTCGCACGGCTAATTTACCTTTAGAGATAATATCTGCATCAAATTCGGCAGCACGAATAGAGAAATAAGCGGCATAAAAGGCAAGTGGATAGTGAACTTTGCAGAAGGCTATGCGATATGCCATCATAACATAAGCTGTGGCATGAGCACGTGGGAAGAGATATTTTATTTTTAGACAAGAATCAATATACCACTGAGGGATACCGCCATCTTTCATGACTTTAATATCATCTTCGCTGAGTCCTTTACCTTTACGCACTTTTTCCATAGTTTTAAAGGAAAATAATGGATCAATACCACTGTGAATTAAATGCATCATGATATCATCACGGCAAGAAATCGCATCAGAAACAGTGCAAGTTCCTGAGGTGATCAAGTCTTGAGCATTTTCAAGCCATACGTTAGTACCATGAGAAAATCCACTGATACGCACTAAATCACTGAATTTTTTAGGTTTAGTATCATCGAGCATTTGACGTGTGAATGGTGTTCTAAATTCAGGGATACCAAATGTACCAGATGTAGCACCTAGTTCTTCTGGTGTTACACCGAGTGCTTCGGTGGAAGAGAAGATACTCATGGTAGCTGGATCATCAAAAGGAATAGTTCTAGGGTCGCGATGAGTTATATTTTCAAGCATTTTTATTACTGTAGGATCATCGTGGCCAAGTATATCTAATTTTACTAGACGGCTACTGATAGAGTGATAATCAAAATGTGTAGTGATGGTATTTGTTGTAGTATCATCAGCAGGTCTTTGAATTGGTGTGAAATGGTGAACGTCCATATTGCGTGGAATAACCATAATACCACCAGGATGTTGCCCTGTAGTGCGTTTTACACCAGTACAACCATTTACAAGGCTGTTGATATAAGCATCACGCTTTTTGATGCCTTTTTCATCAAAGAATTTTTTTACATAACCATAAGCTGTTTTATCAGCTACAGTGGCGATAGTTCCAGCACGGAAAACATTGTCTTTGCCGAATAATTCTTCAGTGTATTTATGAGCAACTGGTTGATAATCTCCCGAGAAGTTTAAGTCAATATCAGGAACTTTATC
Organism: uncultured Megamonas sp.; assembly: GCF_958438645.1. NCBI lineage: Bacteria > Bacillati > Bacillota > Negativicutes > Selenomonadales > Selenomonadaceae > Megamonas > uncultured Megamonas sp. Next base: position 20,203 of record NZ_CAUBSM010000006.1, on the reverse strand, counting down.
GCCATCAAATCCCATAAATACAGCAAATGGGATATCATGACCATCTTTAATCATTTTTGTACCGCAATAAGGGCATTCTTTATCTGGCATATCAAAACCACAGCCATAAGTACCATCTTCAACAAATTCGCTATGGCGACAATGAGGACAACGCCAATGTGGTGGCAGAGGATTTACTTCAGTGATATTAGTCATAGTAGCGACAAATGAAGAACCAACTGAACCCCTAGAGCCAACGAGATAGCCATCATCAAGTGATTTTTTTACTAGTTTGTGAGCGATTAAATAAAGTACGGCAAAACCATGACCAATGATGGAATTTAATTCTAGTTCTAAGCGGTCTTGTACTACTTTGGGCAGATTTTCACCGTATAATTCACGGGCTTTGGCATAGGACATATCGTGAATTTCTTGGTCAGCTCCCGGTATCATAGGTGAATATAATTCATCAGGGATAGGCTTGAAGACTTCTACCATATCTGCTATTTTACGTGGATTAGTAACAACTGCTTCATAGGCTAATTCTTCACCTAAATAGCTGAATTCTTTAAGCATTTCATCTGTTGTACGAAGATATAATGGCGGTTGCTTTTCAGCATCGTCAAAACCTTTGCCTTTCATTAAGATGGCACGATAAATACTATCTTTAGCATTTAAGAAATGAACGTCACAAGTAGCTATGAGCATCTTATTTAATTTTTTGGCAAGCTCAGCAACTTTTAGATTGATTTTAATTAAATCTTCATCAGTTTGTACTTCAGGGAAATTTTCATTGCGAATTAAAAAGGCATTATTGCCAATTGGTTGGATTTCAAGATAATCATAGAAGCTGGCGATTTCAAGTAATTTTTCATCGCTTTCTTTGTTTACAATAGCTCTGATTAATTCTCCTGCTTCACAAGCAGAACCGATGATTACCCCTTCACGTAATTCCGAGATGATTTTTTTTGGTAATCTAGGTCTTGCTTTGTAGAGATATTTTAAATGAGATAAAGATACCATTCGATAAATATTTCTAAGACCGATAGAATTTTTGGCTAACATGATGATATGATTAGCTCTTCGCTGTTGATAATCATCGCCTGTTAGATAGCCTTCGATACCATAGATTACCTTTATTTTATTATCTTTAGCAGCTTTCATCGCTTCAGGAAATGCTTGGACTACACCATGATCAGTGATAGCGATAGCAGGCCAGCCCCAGCGAGCGGCAGTAGCAATCAAATCTTTGGCAGATACAACAGCATCCATATTGCTCATATGTGTATGAGCGTGCAATTCTACACGTTTTTCGATAGCTCTATCTTCTCTTTTGGGCAATTCTGATAGACAAATATTAAGTGGCATCATTACATAGTCATTGAGATAGGAATCAAAACGAATAGAGCCTTTTATTTTGACAATATCAGCTTTTTTCAGAGCGGACATCACTTCTTCAAAGTCTTCTTTATTTTTTAAGAATACTTTACAAGAAATACCATCAGATTCATCAGCTAGATCAAAAGTTAAAAGATTAGTTCCCGTATTGAATTCACGACTGTTGATATTGAAAATACGACCGCGTAGAACGATATTTCTCATTTCACCATCAATACTTGTGATTTCAATATGTTCTTCAGGAATATTATCAATCATTAATTTGCGTTCGCTTTTACGACGGAATTTTGGAGCAGAGTTATCATTATTATTTGCAGTATGTGAAGGAGTAGTATTTTTATTATTAGTATGATTTTGTGTTTTAGCTTGTTGTTGAAGTTGACGAAGATATGATTCAGGGTCAAAATCAGCTAGAGCATTAGTATTGTTATTATTTAAATTAGAAGTTTGTTGTGGTTCAATGCGACAAATAACATGACAGGGACAATGAACCATAGCTTGCACTGCTTGAGAGATGGTTTCTTCAAGATTGTGAGAACGCAATATTTCTTCGACATGATCGCCTTTGAAGTCAATCATGATTTTATTACCATCGACACTATGAGTTGCTTGATTTAATAGTGTAAATAAAGTGGGATTGCCATTGGCTGCATTTTGAACAATGATTGGCCAATGACGAGTCACTTCCTGTGGTAAGTCAACGATGTCTTGATAAAAGATAACTGTAGGAATATTGCATCTTTGCGAGATATATGACGAAGCTTTGGTTAATAATTCATCAGGTATACCATTGTAAGTTTGCATGAGGATTTCCCATGAATTGTTATTTACATCAATTTCTACATGTTTAATAGTAGCTTCTTGCATGATTTTTTGTTCTTGAGCTGTTCCGGGCATAGAAGCAAGAAGCTGACGAAATTTATCGCCACCATTTTGAGGTAAAATAAGATATTTTTTTGTCATAATAAACCTCGTTAATTAAGAAAAACGACCTAATTTTGGCAATTGTGTAAGGCTAAGATGTGCTGTGCTATTTAATAACTCAACATTGATTTTATCGCCATAAAAAGTAACGATATTTACAGCGGTGTTATCTTGTCTTAAAGTCCAAATATAGCGAAGTGGCATATGCAAAGCATAAGCAAGTAAAGTGCGTAAAATTCCACCATGAGCTGTAATGGCAATAGTTTCATCAGGGTGTTTATGCACGATATCCAATAAAGCTTCAACACCTCGTTTTTGTACTTGGGCAAAAGATTCACCATTTGGCATGGTTAAAACATCTGGAGTAGAAAACATGGTTTCGATTTCTTTAGGCCATTTTTCATGAATTTCATCATAAGTAAGACCTTCCCAAGAGCCGAAGCATACTTCACGAAGACGTTCATCTTTGATGATAGGTACGTTAAATTTATTAGCGATTATTTCTCCAGTGACGTAAGCACGTTGTAGATTACTGCTATATACTCTATCTATATGAGCGACAGGAAAATTTTCAGCTAATTTTTTAGCTTGTGAAATCCCTTCCTCGGATAATTCAACATCAGATTGTCCTTGAAATTTTCCTGAACTGTTCCAAAGTGTTCTACCATGGCGAACTAAAATAAGCTTAGTCAAAGAAAGTCCTCCTTAAAAATTAAAATAAAATCATATAATTATACAAAAGCTTGTGCTAAAACAAAAATAAATAATACTACTAATTCTCCTAATTCAGCAGTAGCCCCGTATACATCACCGGTTAAGCCACCTAATAAATTAGAAACGTAACGATTAAATAAATACATGATAATTGTAGTTAAAATAAAAGTAACAGTAGCAGTAATTCCTAAAGCTAAAGAAAGTATGAGCGTGAAAATAAAAGCCATAAACATACTTTTGGGAGAAGAGTATTCATGGAAAGCTTTACCAAGACCTTCTTTGCGTGCATAAGGAAAATTGACTACAGCGATACTCATGCAACAGCGAGCGATAACAGGCATTAAAAATAAAGCAATCAAAGCATTGAAAAGTTGAATATGAGTATCAAAAGTATTTTGACTGACCAGTAAATCAGTAAACATAGTGTATTTACCAATTAAAATTAAAATCAGACAAGTAGCACCATGAGCTCCTACACGGCTATCTTTCATGATTTCTAAGATGCGTTCGCGTTTTCTGCCTGATAAAATTCCGTCCATTGTATCAGTGAAACCATCGCAGTGAAGAGCTCCCGTCAAAAAGATATTGCAAATTAAAAAGATGAACCCTATTAGATGCTCTGATAGATGAATGTTAAAACTAGGTAATAAATAATATACCACATAACCCACTAGAACATATATTATACCTAAAATCACACCAATTAAAGGAAAAAATTTAACACTACCGCCACAAGCTTTTTCTGACCAATCCAGATTTTTCTTGATAGTGATACGTGTTAAAAATTGCAAACCTAATAAAAAATCATTCACAAATAAAATACCTCCTTAAAAATAATATGTTCGTTTCCTAAGAATTTTATGGAATTTAATTCAAAAGAAACGAACGAATGCGAATAATTTATATAATAGACGAAAAAATGTTAAATATAAATATAAAAATTATTTTATTTTTACAGGAATGCCAGAAACAACGAGATAGACTTCATCGGAAGCTTGGGCAATCTGTTGATTACAAAGCCCAGCTAAATCGCGATATTTTCTAGCAAGAGCATTTTCTGGAACTATGCCAGAACCGACTTCATTAGTTACAAATACACATGTTTTATCTGTATTTTGTGCTTGTACTGCTTCAATTAGAGCTGACATCATGTCTTTAGCTCCAGCAGATAATTGTTCCATGGTATATGTTTGGGTTTGTTCACTACAGAGATAATTGCTTAAGTAAAGTGTCAAGCAATCGAATAAGATTATATCATGATGACAAAAAGCTTCATTGATAGCAGTGTCTGCGTCAAATGGAGCTTCAAAAGTTTGCCATGAACTAGGACGGCGTTGTTGATGTAGTTTCACGCGATAAGCCATTTCATCATCATAAATTTGTGAAGTAGCGATATAGGCAATGTCTTTGCCATGAGTCGTTACATAGTCTTCGGCAAAGCTACTTTTGCCACAGCGAGCACCGCCAGTTATTAGAATTATTTTGCCCATAATAAGGCTCCTTTGCGTATAGATTTATTTTTTAGATGAAGTATGTTATCCTAAAATATATATAAATTTTAAGTAGTAAAGAGGTAGAATTGTATGCAAGTTTTTTCCTCGCTTGTGGATATAAAGAATTTGAATTTGCAAGGTAAAAATTTGGCAGTCGCCTTAGGTACATTTGATGGTATTCATATAGGTCATCAAAATGTTATCATGCAGGCTGTTAAATTGGCTAAAGAACATCAAGGAGTAAGTGCGGTATTTACATTTAGTAATCACCCATTATCTGTGATTGCACCAACTCATAGACCACTCATCATCAATGATACTTTAGCCAAAATTAGAGATATTGAAGCTTTAGGTGTAGATATTCTATTTAATGTAGAATTTACGCCAGAACTTTGTCAGATGGAACCGGAAGCTTTTGTAAAAATGTTAAAAGATTATTTATCACCTAAATTTTTAGTTACAGGTCCTAATTATAGTTTTGGTGTAAAAGGATTGGGAACACCAGAATTATTAAAAGAACTTGGCAAGAAATATGGCTTTAAAGCATATATGCAACATTTTATTTATTGTCGTAATAATATGGTGAGCAGTACGGCTATTCGCAAAGCCTTATTAGAAGGTGACTTAGATTGTGCTAATAAAATGTTAGGTAAACCTTTTAGCATAGATGAAGAAGTAATTCATGGTAAAAAGCGTGGTCGTTTATTGGGCTTCCCTACAGCTAATTTAGCGATAAAAGCAGAACGTGCTATGGTACCAAATGGAGTTTACGTCGTAGAGGCTTATGTGGAAGGCGAAAAATATCAAGCAGTAGCTAGTGTAGGTACAAATCCAACATTTGAAGATATAAGTCGCCGTGTGGAAGTGAATATTTTTGATTTTAGACGAGATATCTATGGTAAAATCATTCGTGTAGATTTTTTAAAAATGTTGCGTCGAGAAATCAAATTTACTTCTGTTGATGCACTATTGAATCAAATGAAAAAAGATGTAAAACAAACAAAAGATTATTTTGTAAAGGAATAGTTATAACTTATTTGGAATTTATCTTTGGCAGGAGTAGTGACAGCAGAAGTATCTATCTCTTTATCTGCCATTAAAGGATTTTCAGTTTCGTCAGTGGCATCATCAGGTAGATATTCTGTAGTATCTATAGGCAATTCAATCGGTAAATTAGTTATGCGGAAGCTTTCTAGATATTTGTCTGTAGGTTCGACTTGGATGATGATTTTTTCATTAGCTTCATTTTTATAAATATAGCATGTATTGCCTTCGAATAATTGTCTATCGGCTTTGCCAAATACTTGTTCTATTTTATAAGCAGTCATTCCAGTTTTTAATTTATCATTGTGATTGTAAGTATCATCGACAATGATCATATCAACGATTTGTTTTGTATCGTCATTTATACCGATTTTATTATTATTTTTATAAACATAATATGTGATTTTTTGCCTCCAAAGGTAGTCTTTTTCATCATAGCGTGGTGTACCAAATTGAGATATCATATCGTCATAACTGTCGCCTAGAGCTAAATGATTATAATGCAGATTATTTTTTGTAGGAGCAAAAGTCATACCCATGGAAAGGATACTGAAACAAAGACAAAGAATAATTAAATAAAGTCGCATATTAAAACCCCTTTTCGTTTAAATTTTTACAGAAAAAAGAAAAAATTTTCTGTGTTATGTATAGTATAAATGTCTCAAAAACGACTGTCAAAAATTGACAAAACACCTTAAAACCTATATAATATTTGCTGATTGCAAAAAGGTAGTGTCAGGCGTTAGCTTGGCACTTCTTCTATTATTTTTAACTATTGTACGATTTTGTATAATTGAATTGTATAACTGAAAGGAAGCATTAAAATGGCAGATAAGCGAGTAGTTTTGACCGAAGAAGGCTTGAAAAAGCTAGAAGAAAAACTTGAATATTTAAAAAGTGTCCGTCGTTTAGAAGTTGCTGACCGTTTGAAAGCAGCTATCGCACTAGGCGACCTTAGCGAAAACTCTGAATATGATGATGCTAAAAATGAACAGGCTTTCATTGAAGGTGAAATTCTCACTTTAGAAAGCCAGATTAGAAATAGTGAAATCATCAAAGCTGATGATAGCAATAAAGATGTAGTACATCTTGGTAATACTGTAGTAATCAAAGATATGGAATATGATGAAGATGAAACATATACAATCGTAGGTTCTACAGAAGCAGATACTACAGAAGGAAAAATCTCCAATGAATCTCCTGTAGGTATGGCTATTTTAGGTAAAACAGTAGGAACAGTAGTTCAAGTAAAAGTTCCAGCTGGTACTTTAGAATATAAAATTGTAGAAATTAAAAAATAAGAAGAGGAGGACTTTCGTTGGCAAAACAGCATATAGAAGAAAAACAACAAGATATTAATGAGCTCATGCAAGTGCGTCGCGACAAAATGCAGGCTTTTATAGATAAAGGGATTGAACCTTTTGGTCGTAAATATGATGTAACTCATCATGCTCAAGAACTTTTAGACCAATTTGAAACTTTGGGAGAAGAAACTGTAGTGCGTGTAGCTGGTCGTTTGATGGCTGTTCGTGGTCATGGTAAAGCTAGCTTTACTGTTGTTTCTGATCTTAGTGGAAAAATTCAAGCATATTTCCGTCTTGATAATCTCGGCGAAGAAAAATATGGTGAATTTAAATTATTAGATATCGGCGATATCATCGGTGTAGAAGGTACTTTATTTAAAACTCATCGTGGCGAAATCACTATTAAAGTATCTGATTTCTCTATTTTGGCGAAATCTCTTCGTCCATTGCCAGAAAAATTCCATGGCTTAAAAGACGTAGAAACTCGTTATCGTCAACGTTACTTAGATTTAATCGTAAATCCAGATGTACGTCAGACTTTCATCACACGTACAAAAATTATTAGATCTATTCGTAATTACTTAGATAGTCGTAATTTCTTAGAAGTTGAAACACCTGTATTAAGTCCAATCGCTGGTGGTGCAAATGCTCGTCCATTCATCACTCATCATAATGCACTTGATATTGATATGTATCTTCGTATCGCTACAGAATTATATTTAAAACGTCTTGTAGTTGGCGGTTTTGAACGTGTTTATGAAATCGGTCGTGTTTTCCGTAATGAAGGTATCGACGTAAGACATAATCCAGAATTTACATCCATTGAAGTATATCAGGCATATGCGGATTTCAATGAATTAATAGATTTAGCAGAAGGTATTATTAGACAGGCTGCTATAGATGCTTGTGGCACTACTAAAATTACTTATGAAGGTACAGAAATTGATTTAAACAGTTTCCGCCGTGTTACAATGAACGATATCGTTTTAGAAAAAACAGGTAAAGACTTCAGCAAAGCTCAGACTTTAGAAGAAGCTAAAGCAATGGCAAATGAATTAGAAGTTCCTTGTGAAGGTAAACATTCTATTGGCGAAGTTTTATATGAAGTATTTGACGAAAAAGTTGAATCTACATTAATTCAGCCTACAATTGTAACTCAATATCCAACAGAAGTTTCTCCACTTGCAAAACGCAATAAAGAAAATCCTGCATTCACTGACCGTTTTGAAATGTTCGTTTATGGTCGTGAACTTGGAAATGCATTCTCCGAGCTTAATGATCCAATCGATCAGGAACAACGCTTTATCGATCAGCAAAAAGCTCGTGAAGATGGTGATGATGAAGCTCATATGATGGACCATGACTATATCACAGCTCTTGAATATGGTCTTCCACCAACATGTGGTCTTGGTATCGGTATTGACCGTTTAGTAATGTTCTTAACAGACAGCTCTTCTATTCGTGATGTACTTTTATTCCCAACAATGAAACCAATTGAAAATTAATTATAAGATATAAAAAAAGGCAGAACATGAAACATTTAAGTTTTTTGTTCTGTCTTTTTATTATAAAGGTTTTATAATAGATTTCATTAATTTTTCTATTTTATTATTATTTACTAACATAGATTCGATAGAAGCTATCATATATTCATTTTTATTTATTTGGTTTAAATCAAGTTTGTATTTGGCATTTTTGGCTAAATGATAAAAAAATTCTCTTTGTGTTCTACCATTACCTTCACGAAATGGATGTAAAGCATTTATATCACCAAATAAATCAGCGGCTTTTTGGCAAAATTCATCTATTGATAGTTTTTTTTAATAATTATTAGTTTTTAATTTTTGGAATATATCATTTGCATAAGAATTAATATTTTCAACTGGACAAAAAAAGGCTTTTCCTTTAGAAATATTTACATTTCTTGTGGTACCAGCCCATTTGTAGATATCTTGAAAAATATATTTATGCATATATTTTAAAGTATTAAAAGAAAAAATATGAAAAGTTTTTTCTCGTAATTCAATAATTCTAATAGCAGTATATCGACGTTCTTCTTTGTTTAATGTAAGTTCATCTTTTATGCCAAATTTATTTTGTAATACATATTCGTCCAAATTAAAACATCCTTTTAAAAAGCTCTCTAGCTTCTGATGTAGAAATTTCTCCTGAAGCAATTTTAGCAAAGATTTTTTGTTCATCTTTAGTATAAATAAAACCTTCTAATTCACAACTTTTTATAGCAGAAGCAACATTTTCAGCAAGTTCTTTATTAATCATTTTAGGTATTCCTTTCAGTATTTTAGAACTTATTTTATATTGATATTATAGCATATTAGATATTAAAAGCTCTTATAAATATTTATAAGAGCTTTTTAAAATTAACTTATGATTAGGGCTAAGCTGATAAAGAGTAATACAATACCTTGAATATAGCCCATTATTTTGTTGAAGTTTTTTACGTTTAAAATATAGTCACGAACTTTGCCAGCACAGATAGCGACTAGGGAAAATATTATAAGTGTTTGTAAGCCAAAGATAAATCCTAAAAATGCAATTTGAAGGCTCACACTATCAGAATTTAAATTGACAAATTGAGGTAAGAAGGCTAAGAAAAATAATAATACTTTAGGATTTAAAACATTCATGATGAGCCCACGACGATATAATTTAAAAAAGGAAGTACTATTATTTACAGCGTTTAATTTTAAATTGCCTTGAGCATGGAATGCTCCCCAAGCAAGATATAATAAATAAGCAGCACCGATATATTTTAAGGTGGCAAAGGCAAGTGGTGATTGTTGAATGATAGCAGCAACGCCGATGATTACAAGCGTTGTATGAAAGATAAGACCAGTCGTTAAGCCTAGAGCTAAGCTAATACCTGCTTTAGTGCCATCAGCTAGACTTTTAGCAAGTAAATACATGATATCTGGGCCAGGTGCTAAAGTCAGTAGCACAGAAGCTATCAAAAAATATAAAAGAGTAGTTAATTCCATAGATAAACACCTCGATATGTATAAAATAAAACCGCACTTAAGTTAATAAATGCGGTTTTGTATTAGTATTATAAATTAACGAGCTAATACTTTGGCACCATCTAATACATTAAATCCTAATTTGGAGAAGAAGGAAGCATGGAAATCATCTGGAGCAAAAGCAAAAAGATAAGGATAATTTTCGTATTTAGCTTTTATTTGAGCAATTAATTCATCATTGATGCCTTTACCACGATAGTTTGGCGCAACAACGAGATAGCGAATATAAGCTGTCATTTTGCCATCATCAACTACAGTGATAAGTGCAGCAAGTTCATTTGTATCTTTATCCCATGCAGAAACTACAGTGCCTGCATTGTTGATAGCTTCAACTAATGTTTCTTCATATTTAGCATCAGGATTACCAGATACTGTGAAGAAATCTAAAAGAGTTTTAGCATCGAAATTTTTTTCTTGAGAGTAAGTGATATTCATATTATAATTCACCTTTCTTTATTTTTATTGATTGTTTTAATAGCGATTTTAGTTCAGCTTTTTTATTGAGATTTGATGAAGCATCTTTAGCAAGTTCAGTTAACATTCCCCATGTAGAGATTTCATCAAAATATTGACGTCTATCAGAGATTTTAAATGTTTTATTCAATGGGCGATAATATACCCAAAGATTTACTGATATATAACTATTTAAAAGCGGAGAACCATCTAAACGAGAGATGGAATGATAATAATGTTGATACATAGTAGGGATAGTATAGCCAACTACGACATCAGCATCTAATAAATCAGATGTATCTTTTAGTGTATCAAGATTTTGATTATAAGTAAAGTTGGATTGTTTTATCGCAGCATAAATACTGTTTTCATCAATATATTCAACTGCTTGTAAGGTATCATTTAGAGGAACATGCATTTCTTGGGTTAAATTGTTATAGAGTAATTGATTGACATCTGGATAGCGTTGGCTACTGGAAAGCGTAGGTAAAATAGCTACTTTCAATGTCTGTTTTTGGGGTGTTTCTTGTTTGATAATGTCTTGAGCAAAACCTATTTGCATAAAGCAAAGATAACAGCAAAAGCATATTAAAGTCATAACTTTTTTTAACATAAAAATCACTCCTTAAAGCTAATATATTCTATAATTATTATATATTATTAATCGATTGATATATATAATAATTTTTATAGCTATGATATAATATTAGTAAATTTTAAGGCAGGGAGAGAAGCGATGTGAAGATTTTGGCCAGACAATTAACTGTAGATATGTACGATTGTAAAAATAAAGATTTAAGTAATTATGAAGATTTGCGTGAGTCCTTGGACATGGCGATGAATATGGCTGGATATACACCGATAGAAGTTCGTGCTCAACTATGGAATGAAGAACAAGCTATTGTATTTATTTTACTTCAAGAAGGTCATGCAGTAGTGCGTACGTATCCAAAATTAAAATATGTTGCTAGCGATGTATTTATTTGCCAAGAAGATGGTAAACCTGAAAAAGCAATTAAGGCTTTGAAAAAATTAATGAAGCCAGAAAAAATAAGAATGACTTATTTAAAACGTGGCGATTTTGGTACGGTCAAAGATGTTAAACCACGTATAAAAATTCGTATTGCACCACTTAGACCACTTCGCAGTATAAAAAATAAAGGTGCTAAAGTTATTAAAACTGTAGCACGCAGAATAAAATTATAATTTATGAAATTAAAAATCAGAAAATACATGTAAGGTTCTATTTAAAATGCCGTGAATGTAGGCAATAGTAGTACCGTAATTGCTCATGGGTATATTTTGCTCATGAGCTTTTTTTAATCTTGATTGCATTTCCGCTTGATTGAGCATACAGCCACCACAGTGAATGATTAATTTATATCTAGATAAATCATCAGGAAATTCTGTGCCAGAGGTAAAGAAAAATTCTGGGTTAGCTTTTGTGTAATTTTTTATCCAATTAGGTAATTTCACAGTGCCGATATCATCGCATTGGCGGTGATGTGTACAACCTTCAGCGATTAAAATTTTATCATTATCTTTGATTGTGTCTAAGATTTTAACAGCATTTACTTGTCGTTTTAAATCTCCTTTATAGCGAGAAAAGAGAATTGAAAAAGAAGTTAATTCTATATCTTGCGGAACGATTTTATTTACTTTGCCGAAAGCCTGACTATCTGTGATGACGAGTTTTGGTTTAGTTTTTAGATTGGCTAAAGTATTTTCTAAATTATCATCTTGAGTCATGATAGCAGTAGCACCAATATCAAGCAATTCGCGGATTACTTGCTGTTGTGGCAAGATGAGTCGTCCTTTAGGTGCAGCTTTATCAATAGGAATTACTAAAATTACCGTATCTTTGGGATTTACGATATCTTTTAAGATGAATTTTTCCTGTGTGTTTTTAGTCAATTGAGTGAGTTTAGATTTTAGCTCTTCAATGCCTGTTTTTTCTTTGGCACTGATATATACATATTGTTTAATATCTTTATTTTTAGGTTTAAAATCAGGTATTAAATCGACTTTATTATAAGCTACGATATAGGGAATATTTTTGTCAGTGATTAATTTTAAAATATCTTTGTCAAAATCGGTAAAATCTAAAGTAGCATCAATGACTAAAATAGCGATATCAGTTTTATTTAAAATTTGTTTAGTTTTTTCTATACGTAATTTGCCAAGTTCGCCAATATCGTCAAGACCAGCTGTATCAATGATATTTACAGGGCCAAGTGGTAAAAGTTCCATAGCTTTATGCACTGGGTCTGTTGTTGTTCCTTTGACTGGAGAAACTACAGCGATATTTTGATTGGTTAAGGCATTCATAATGCTGGATTTACCGGCATTACGAATACCAAAAAAGGCAATATGGGTGCGATTGGCAAGTGGAGTTTGATTTAAATCCATAATATACACCTTATTTTCTATTAAAATCTAAAATCGCGTTGACCTTCAGCGATTAATTTAAGTTGTTTAGTTACGATATCACGAACTTTATCGCTTTTTATTTGGGATAATTGTTCATGAATTAATTTATCGCCTACTTGTTTTGTATCTTCACTAGCATAATCGCAAAGATATTCTTTAAGTGTCATTAAAGCGTTAGGCAAACAACAATTAGAAATTTGACCACTCTTACATAAACTCATAAATCTATCACCTGTTCTACCTTCACGATAGCAAGCTGTACAGAAGCTAGGAACAAAACCAGATTTCATGAGCCAATTTACGACTTCATCTAAGGAGCGATTATCGCTGACATCAAATTGACTAGAATTATCTTCAGGAGCTTCTTTTTCGGCATAACCACCGACACTAGTGCGAGAACCACCACTGATTTGAGAGATGCCAAGTTGCAATACTTTTTCACGGCAAGCTTGACTTTCACGAGTGGAGACGATCATGCCAGTATAAGGAACAGCTACACGGATACAAGCTACGATTTTGGCGAAAGTATCATCATCAATACCATTATCAAAAGTAGATGGATCGATATCATCGGCACGGCGAATACGAGGAACACTAATAGTATGAGGGCCTACGCCAAAGCGAGCTTCGAGGTGTTCTGCATGCATGAGTAGACCGGCAAATTCATAGCGATATTTTTCTAAGCCGAATAATACGCCACAACCAACATCATCAATGCCACCTTCCATAGCTCTATCCATAGCTTCTGTATGGTAAGCATAATTGTGTTTTGGCCCTGTTGGGTGAAGTTGTTCATAGCTTTCTTTATGGTAAGTTTCTTGGAATAAAATATAAGTGCCGATACCTGCTTCTTTTAATTTGCGATAATTTTCAACAGTTGTAGCAGCGATATTGACATTGACACGACGGATAGCACCATTTTTATGTTTTATGCTATAGATTGTTTTGATGCTTTCAAGTACATATTCAATAGGATTATTTACTGGATCTTCACCTGTTTCTAAAGCGAGGCGTTTGTGTCCCATATCTTGAAGGGCAATGACTTCGCGTTTGATATCTTCTTGGGTTAATTTTTTTCTAGCTATATGTTTATTTTTGGCATGATAAGGGCAGTAAACACAGCCATTAACACAGTAATTAGAAAGATAAAGCGGAGCAAATAGAACAATTCTATCGCCATAAAAATCATCTTTAATTTTTTTGGCTAGAGCGAAAATTTCTTCATTGAGTTCAGGAATATCGCAAGCTAAAAGCACAGAAGCTTCACGATGAGAAAGACCTTTTTCAAGTTTGGCTTTAGCTATGATTTCAGAGATTAAGGCTTTATCATGTTTATGTTCATCAGCATAAGCAAGTGTAGACAAAATTTCTTCATGATTGATGAATTCTTCTGCTTTACTAGACTTTGGATTATACAAAAATATCAACTTCTTTCTATTTTTTATTAGAAATTTATATTAAGACATTAAGCTATCACCTCTAGTAGAGGTTACATGATAGCCATGTTCTTGCAATAATTGTGTTAGTTTAAGAATTCCTTCTAAGGATTCGCCACCTGTTATTTTTTTGTTATTGTATAAAGTATAGAGTGAACGAATATTTAAAGGTGAAATATTGGGCATGATGACATTAGCACCAGCTTCTAATCCTTGTATAGTTCCATTGGGAGCTAAAGTAGCAAGGGCAGTTGTTGCAGGTAATAAGACTTTTGGCAACAATAAGCGAGTTATAGCTAAGATGATTAGAGTAAGAGGAACACTGCCGGCTCTTTCATCTTTAAAAGGTGTTTGCTCATGAGGAATAAATGGTCCCATGCCTATCATATGAGGTTGAAAATCGCTTAAAAATTCTAAGTCAGTTAATAAATTGTCTAAAGTTTGATATGGAGAGCCGATCATCATACCAGCTCCTACTTGATAGCCAATATATTTTAAATTTTTAAGGCAATTTAAGCGGTTATTTAAATCCATTTGGTCTGGGTGTAGTTTATGATAATGATGGATATCTGCCGTTTCATGGCGGAGTAAATATCTATCTGCACCAGCATCAAAATATTTTTGATAGCTTGCTCTTGTTTTTTCACCGATAGATAAAGTGATAGCACAATCAGGATATTTATTTTTTATCTCTTTAATGATATGTGTCATTTTATCGTCAGTGAAATACATATCTTCACCGCCTTGTAGGACAAAGGTGCGAAGATTGTTTTTATAGCCTATTTGACAAGATAATAATATTTCTTCTAAAGATAGACGATAGCGAGTAGCTTTATGATTAGAACAGCGAATACCGCAATAGTAGCAATCATTTTTGCAGTAGTTGGTAAATTCGATAAGACCGCGTAAAAAGACATTATGTCCATAAGATTTTTCGCGAACAAAGCGAGCCGCTGCAAATAGATATTTGCTAAGCGGCCCTGCATAGGCTTCTTGAGATAATTCATCAAGAAGTTTTTTTATGTTTGATTTATTAAATTGGGGTTTGATGACTAAATCATCAATGATTTGTAATGAGTTTAATTTAGTATCCATGATGAATTATTTCAATAAATTATTTTTAAATTATTTTTAAATTATTTTTCAAAATCAAATTGTTTTTTGCGTGCATGGTAATGAGTATGCAATAATTTATGAGCGATTTCACTACCTGGTTTTTCAAGAAAATCTTTATAAAGTTGTTTGAGATAAGGATTTTCATGAGATTTACGATATTTGGTATTTTTATCTATTTGATAGATGGATTCCATGCGTTTTTTATTTACTGCCATAGTAGTGCCTATTGGCTGACCACCGCCACCCAAGCAACCACCAGGACAAGCCATTACTTCAATGAAATCATATTTACATTCGCCAGCACGCAATTTATCCATGAGCACTTTGGCATTATTTAATGTATGAGCTACAGCAATATTGATGGTTTTATCGCCGATATTGATTTGAGCTTCTTTGATGCCATCAAAACCGCGTACAGGTGTGTATTCTACATTTTTCATTTCTTCACCAGTGAGCCATTCATAAGTAGTGCGAAGTGCAGCTTCCATAACACCACCAGTAGTGCCGAATATAGCAGCAGCTCCTGTTGCAGTACCCATAGGATTATCAAACTCACTTTCAGGTAGATTTTCAAAATCAATACCGATGTATTTTATGAGTTTAATCAATTCGCGAGTAGTCAATACTGCGTCAGTATCAGGACGACCATCATGAGCCATTTCTGGACGAGTGATTTCATATTTTTTAGCGATACATGGCATGATGGCTACAGTGAATATATTTTTAGGATCAAGATTTTCTTGTTTAGCATAATGTGTTTTTGCGATAGCGGAGAAAATCTGCATAGGGGATTTTGTAGTAGATAAATGGTCTAATAGGTCAGGATAATGTTTTTCCATATAATTTACCCAACCAGGACAGCAAGAAGTTGTCATTGGCATTTTTTTGCCAGATTTTATGCGTTCGATTAATTCGTTAGCTTCTTCAGTGATTGTGAGGTCTGCACCATAGTTTGTATCGAATACTTTATCAAAGCCGATCATGCGAAGGGCTGTAACCATTTTTTTAGTTACGATAGATCCTTTTGGCATACCAAATTCATCGCCTAAGGCTATGCGTACACTTGGTGCTGTTTGTACAATAACTGTTTTATTAGGATCAAAGATAGCATCGAGAACGCGATCAGTATCGTCTTTTTCAACGAGTGCTCCTACAGGGCAAGCAAGGCTACATTGACCGCAGAGAACACATTTTGTATTGTCAAATTCAATATCAAATGGTGTAGTTACATGGATATTTGTACTGCGTCCTGCAAAACCTAATACTTCAATACCTTGGATTTCTTTACAAGCACGGATACAGCGACCGCATTTTACACATTTTTCTGGATCATGTACTAAACTTGGATTTGTGCCACGTTTTTCGATATGTTGACCAACATGAGGAATGTTTGGGCGAAGTACATTGAAACGGCTACAGAGTTGTTGAAGCACACAGTTGCCATTACGAGGACAAGTCAAACAATTTTCTTCATGGTCAGCCATGATCAACTGCAAAATACCACGCTGAGTATCACGAACAACTTTTGTATCAGTGAATACTTCCATGCCTTCCCAACATTCAGTAGAGCAAGCCGCAAGTAAACGACGTTGACCGACAACTTCTACAGAGCAGATACGGCAACGGGCTTTGATGCGTTGATCAGGATGATAACATAAATGGGGAATATCTATATGAAGCATTTGAGCTGCTTGTAAAATTTTAGTGCCTTTTTTTACACTTATAGGCATATTATTTATTTTAAGATTAATTAACTCTTCCATTAACTTCCAATTCCTCCTAGTTTTTTATTTTAAACGTATCAGGGAAAATTTTCATAGCGGATTTTAAAGCGTTTTGAGCTGTTTCTCCTAAGCCACAAAGTGAAGACATAGGCATAACTTTAGCGAAAGTTTTCATGGTTTCTAAGTCTTCTTTTGTATGAGTTTGGGCTTTGATTTTATCTAGGAACATTTTGATATGGCGATTTCCTTCACGACATGGAGTGCATTGACCGCAACTTTCATGTAAGAAGAAATCTTGAGTATAACGTAAAAAATCAATTACAGAAGTACGTTCATCAATTACTAGAATAGAACCAGAACCAATGATTAAATCATGTTCTTTAAAATCTTCATAAGTATAAGGAACATCTAAAATGCTATCATCGGAGATTTTTCCAGAAGCACCACCGAATTGAATTAGGCGAATTTTACGATCGCCTTGGATGCCACCTGCTAAATCATAGATGATTTCACGAATTGTAGTGCCAAATGGTATTTCATATACACCAGGTTTATTAACATTACCGCCAACGCTTACAAGTTTTGTACCTAAGGATTCACCTACACCATATTTCATATAAGTTTTGGCACTGTCGCGAAGTAAATGAGGTACGATAGATAAACTTTCTACATTGTTCATGCAAGTAGGGCGAGCGAATAAACCACTTTGTTTCATAAATGGTGGTTTCATACGAGGACGACCAGCTTTACCTTCCATAGAGCGAATAAGAGCAGTACCTTCACCGCAAACGTATGCACCAGCACCAGAATAGAGATGGATTTTATAATTCCAACCAGTGCCTAAAATATTTTCACCTAAGAAACCATTTTCTTCAGCTTGTTTGATAGCATTTAAAAGACGAGGGCGAAATCTGCTGTATTCGGAACGCATATAAATATAGCCGTCTTCTGCATTTACTGCCCAACCAGCAATGATGATGGCTTCAATTAAATTAAATGGATCATTTTTTATTAATTCACGATCTTTAAAAGTGCAAGTTTCCCCTTCATCAGCATTACAGATTACGCAGTGATGAGGACGTTCTACAGCACGAGCTTGAGACCATTTGCGTCCCATAGGATAAGCTGCACCACCACGACCTTTGATTTTTGCTTCACTTAATAAAGTGGCTATTTCTTCTCCGTCCATAGTAATAGCTTTTTTTAAAGCAGAAAAGCCACCGATATTCATATATGACTCAATGGAAAATACATCATATTTACCAAAATTTTCAGTTATGTATTTTACACTACTCATGAAAATACCTCCGTTTCTTAGATGAATTTTTGTAATAAATCTCTGATTTTTTCTTCGCTATCTAAATGACCGTATATTGTACCGTTTATTTTTACTGCTGGAGCGACATCACAAGCACCGAAGCAAGATACTTTTTCTAAAGTAAATCTGCCATCATAAGTTACAGAATTAAAATCAATATTTAAAAGGCGACGCAATGTATTGATTAAAAATTCATTGTTATTTACTTTGCAAGCTATGCTATCACATACTTCAATTGGATAACGTCCACGAGGTTTATCAGATAAAGTATCATAAAATGTTATGCAATCATAGATTACAGAAAGTTTAACATTTGGGAGTTTTTCCACAATGTAGTAAGCTACAATTTTAGGAATATAATGTTGAGTAATCTTTTGTTGAACTTCTACTAGAATACCAACAATTTGAGTGTAATCATAATCGTGAGCTTTTAAGATATTATCAATTTTTTCTTTGAGTTCATCTGTTAGCTCAAATTTTGTGCTATCCTCAATCATGTCATCAACCTACCTTTATATATAATATATATTAATTTTCTAAATAAAATTTATGTTAGTAATATATTAACATAATTTAGATTTAGAGTGAATAATAAAAAGTGTAAACTTTACAATAAAGATTTTATACAATAAGTAAAACAAAAAGCACGCAAATCTATAGAATTTGCGTGCTTTCTATATTTTAAGATATTAAAGTTTAATTTGTTTATCTTTGTAGATATCTAATTGAGCTTGTTCTTGAGATAAGATTTTATCAGCAAGAGCAAGTTGCATATCTACTTGTTGATAAGAAGTTCCACCATAGGAATTGCGGTTTTTAACGCAAGTTTCTGGTGCAATAGCTTCATAGATATCTTCTTCAAATAAATCAGACATCTGTTTGAATTCGTCCATAGTTAAGTCTTCAAGCCATTTGTTATTTTCAATGCAGTAATGAACAGCATGACCAGATACACTATGAGCTTTTCTAAATGGCATACCTTTTTTTACAAGATAATCAGCAAGGTCAGTAGCATTAGAGAAGTCTTCACGAACAGCTTTAAGCATTACATCTTTTCTAACTTTCATGCCACGGATTAATTGAGCATATACAGCAAGGCTGAATTTGATAGTATCAATAGCGTCAAATAAACCTTCTTTATCTTCTTGTAAATCTTTATTATAAGCAAGAGGTAAACCTTTTACAGTTGTGAGCATAGCCATCAAATGACCAATTACACGACCTGTTTTACCGCGAACAAGTTCGGATACATCAGGATTTTTCTTCTGTGGCATCATACTAGAACCAGTGCAATGAGCGTCGTCTAATTCTACGAAAGAGAATTCACGAGAGCACCAGAAGATGATTTCTTCACTGATACGGCTTAAATGAACCATGAGAATAGAAGCTGCGGATAAAAATTCCATGATATAATCTCTATCACTTACAGCGTCTAAGCTATTTGCATAAATAGCATCAAAATTAAGCTGTTTAGCAACAAATTCACGATCAATAGGGAAAGTTGTACCAGCAAGAGCACCAGCACCAAGTGGCATAATATCACAGCGTTCATAAACACCTTTGAAACGGGAGAAGTCACGGCTGAGCATAGAGAAATATGCCATCATATGATGAGAAAATAAAATAGGCTGTGCACGTTGAAGGTGAGTATAACCAGGCATGATTACATCTTTGTATTTTGTAGCTGTTTCAGTCAAAGCAGTTTGTAATTCTTTGATTAATTTTGCGACTTCAACTGTTTCGCGACGTACATACATATGAGTCTGAACCTCCCACGACTAAAGTCGCGGGGTTCTCGGTCAAGTATTCTAACGAATACAGTATCTCCGAGC